>NZ_JASPGN010000005.1:0-193754 GCF_030232655.1 Corynebacterium sp. MSK218 | reverse complement strand
GCGGTTTTACGGATGAAGGCATCGAGTTTGATGCCGGTGTTCTCATCGACTCCAAGTTCAAGCCAGGCTGTGGTGCCGTTGGAGTAAAACGTGTAGGTATCTTTCGGGCGGGTGTCCCGATAGGCGATGGTGTCATCAAGTGTTTTGCACAGGTCGCGGACTTTGCGGCGAATTTGACTGCGGGTAGGAAAAGACTGGTTGGGTGTGCTGGGGGTGAAATAGTCAGCCAGCATGCCATCAATAAGCGCCAGTGTGGCAGTGGTAGGCCCGGCAAGGGCTGACATGGGCTGGTCAATAGCGATAAGGGATTCGATATCAAGCACATAGTGCTCTTCTTGCAAGGCCTTGACCTTCGGCAAGGTGTCCAGGCGGTGGAGGGCTCTAAGGCCTGCTTTGATGTGTCCTTCGGTTAGTGCCCAGGCGTTGACGAGGCTCAGCGCTGTGGTGTCGATATCGTCTTCTAGTTGTGGTTTGCCACTAAGCCAGGCCTGAAAGGTGGCTTTCCTGGCAATGCTGCGGGCAACAGCGTGTGGGTTATGAGGGTTGGTAATGCTAAAGAAGGCGTCGGGCAGGATGGTGGTGGTGCTCATTGGCGTATCCCCGAAAATAATCTAGTTAGAAGAAGTGTTCTACAACCAATCCTACTGGCGGCGCCACACCAGGTCTATAGCCTGCGGGGATAAACTTCACAAATCAAGAAGCATGGGGGTGTCGAGCAGTGCTTTAGGTTGTGTGTTCGACTCTTGTCGAGCTGGGGGTATAGGTTTCACTCATGCATAACAACGGGGGTAGGTGAACGGTGCAATCAAAGAAAGATGGCGCCACATGCCCCTTTCTGAGCACTGTGTGTCGACAGGGATAGACTGGGCACAGTTCACCGCACAAACACGGATGAAGGGATTGTGAATGACTATCAAGGTGGGTGTCCTCGGCGCTAAGGGCCGCGTGGGGCAAGCAATCGTGGAGGGCGTCAACGCTGCAGAGGATCTGGAGCTTGTCGCTGAAATCGGTCGCGATACTCCGCTTGAAAAGCTGGTTGAAGCTGGCGCGCAGGTAGCCGTTGACTTCACCCAGCCTGCATCCGTTATGGCCAACCTTGAATTCTGTACTCAGCACGGCATTCACGCAGTCGTGGGTACCACAGGTTTCGACGCCGAGCGTCTGGCGCAAGTGGAGGAATGGACGAAGGAGGACGGTGCGGGCCACGTGTTGATCGCTCCAAACTTTGCTATTTCGGCTGTGCTGACCATGGTCTTCGCGGCTCAAGCAGCGAAATTCTTCGACAGTGCTGAGGTTGTTGAGTATCACCACCCGAACAAGCTCGATGCGCCGTCCGGCACCGCGGTTCATACCGCACAGGGCATCGCGAAGGCCCGCAAGGAGGCTGGATTGGATGCTATGCCGGACAAGACCGAGCAGTCCCTTGACGGAGCACGTGGTGCGGATGTCGATGGTGTTCATGTTCACGCAGTCCGCATGCAGGGAATGGTAGCGCACGAAGAGGTAATCTTCGGCGCTCAAGGTCAGTCCCTGACCATTCGTCAGGACTCCTATGACCGTTCCTCTTTCACCCCAGGCGTGCTCGTGGGTGTGCGGGAAATCGCGTCCCACCCGGGGCTTACCGTGGGCCTGGAAAAGTACTTGGAGCTGTAATGGCTAGGGTCACTGAGCTTGATGTCCAGCTCATCGCGGCCACTGCTTTCCACGCGCCGCAGGGAGTGGACTGGGAGGTGGACGGGGAGGCGTCGGAAAGCGAGGCTCTTGTCGAGTTCGCTGGGCGAGCTTGTTATGAGTCCTTCGATAAGCCGAACCCACGTACTGCGTCGAACCAGGCTTATCTGCATCACATCCTCGAGGTTGGGCATGATGCGCTGCTCGAGCACGCAACCGCGACGCTGTATATCCGCGGTTTGTCGCGTTCGGCAACGCACGAGCTAGTTCGCCACCGACATTTCTCTTTTTCGCAACTCTCGCAGCGCTTTGTTCATTCTAAAGAGGCTGAAGTGGTGCTACCGAAGCTCATCGCGGAGGATGAACAGCTCACACGCCTGACTCTGCAGGCGGCGGACGATGCTCGTTTTGTCTATGAAGAGCTCCTCGATGCTCTTGAATCGAAGCTCGAGCAGGAACCGAATGCATTGCTGCGCAAGAAGCAGGCACGCCAGGCCGCCCGTGCAGTGCTACCCAACCTGGCGGAGTCTCGCATCGTCGTGACCGGCAACTACCGGGCGTGGCGTCACTTCATCGGCGCGCGGGCGACGGAACAGGCGGATACGGAGATGCGGCAGCTAGCGGTGACATGTCTGAAACTGTTGCGAGAGCAATCGCCAGTGCTTTTCGACGATTTCAATATCACCTCCCTGAGCGATGGCACTGAAATGGCGTCGAGCCCCTACGCTTAAGGAGAAATTTAAGACTCGCGCACCGCCCCGATTCAGCTAATAGGGCGCAAAGCGGGTAATCTTGACGCCTATGAGCACAGGTATGACAGCACAGACAGGCGTCGACACTTTCGGACGCGTGGGCGTAGCGATGGTCACCCCGTTTGACCAGGATGGTGCGCTGGACGTGTCTGCGGGGCGTCGCCTAGCAGCTCATCTCGTTGATAACGGCGTCGACTCGCTGATCCTGTCGGGTACTACGGGCGAGTCACCTACGACGTCGTTGGATGAAAAGCTGGAGCTGTTTGCGGCTGTGAAGGAAGAGGTAGGGGACCGAGCCACCCTCTGTGCTGGTGCGGGAACCAACAACACCGCTACCAGCGTCGAGGCGGCACGCGCCTTTGCTGATGCAGGTGCGGATAGCCTTTTGGTTGTTACCCCGTACTACTCCAAGCCCGCCCAGGCTGGTGTGTACGCGCACTTCACTGCCGTGGCTAACGCCGTGGATCTTCCGATTTGTCTGTACGACATTCCTGGCCGCTCGGGCATCCCGATCGAAACGGAGACGATTCTCCGTCTCGCGGGCGTGCCGAACATTCAGGCCGTCAAGGACGCTAAGGGCGACCTTGTTGCGGCCGCACCGCTTATCCAGGAGACCGGTTTGGCATGGTACTCCGGGGATGATGGCCTCAACCTGCCCTGGCTTGCCCTTGGCGCATCGGGTGTCATTTCCGTGATTGGTCACCTTGCACCGCGCGCCCTGGCAGATCTCTATGTGGCCTTCGATGAAGGTGATATCGCACGTGCACGAGAGATTAACGCGAAAACTTTAACCCCGCTCATCCAGGCGCAAGGCCGTCTGGGCGGAGCAACTCTTGTTAAGGCTGCCCTGCGTCTGCAGGGTATTGAAGTAGGGGATCCTCGACTTCCTGTATCCGCGGCTGACGCGGAGGAGGTTGAGGCTCTCCGCCACGATTTGGAGAAGGCTGGAGTCCTTTAAGAATGACTGAATCCCGTAACCGCTCCCGCAAGGTAACCCGCAAGGCGGGCCCGCCTGCGGAGACTGAGACCGCCTCGAATGAGGCGGCTTCGCCGGTTTTCCAAGCGCCGAATGAATCGGCTGCGACTGGCACTAATTCGAACGAGTCTGATAACTCGAATAACTCGAATTCTGAGGACGGCAACCGCCGCTCCCGCTCCCGTGGTTCCCGCGGCGGCCGTGGCCGTGGTCGCGGTGGCAATGGTGGCGCTAACAATAACGGTAGTAACGGCAACAACAATGGTGGTCGCAACAACGGCCGCAACCGCAATAACAACCGTGGCCGCCGCAACGTGCCTAAATCCATGCAGGGCGCGGACCTGACTAAGCGTTTGCCGGAACCTCCAAAGCAGCAAAAGGATGCCCTGCGCATTTACGCTCTGGGTGGTATCTCTGAGATCGGTCGCAACATGACCGTCTTTGAGTACCAAGATGAACTGCTCATCATCGACTGTGGTGTGCTGTTCCCGTCCTCCGGTGAGCCAGGCGTGGATCTTATCCTGCCGGACTTTGGTCCGATTGAGAAGAAGATTCACAAGGTCAAGGCCCTCGTGGTGACCCACGCGCACGAGGATCACATTGGCGCTATCCCGTGGCTTTTGAAGCTGCGCCCGGATATCCCGATCGTGGCGTCGCGCTTCACCATCGCGCTCATTGCTGCAAAGTGTAAGGAGCACCGCCAGAAGCCGAAGTTCGTGGAAGTCAACGAGAAGTCTGATGTGAACTACGGCCCGTTCCGCTGCCGCTTCTGGGCAGTGAACCACTCGGTCCCGGACGCACTTGGTGTCATGCTTGGTACTCCGGCAGGCAATATCATTCACACGGGTGATATCAAGCTGGACCAGACCCCGCTGGATAACCGCCCGACTGACCTCCCAGCACTGTCGCGCTACGGTGATGAGGGCGTGGACCTCATGCTGTGTGACTCCACCAACGCCAACATCCCGGGTGTTTCTGCCTCTGAAGGTGACATTCCGGCAACGTTTAAGCGTTTGGTGTCTGGAGCCAAGCAGCGCGTGATCATCGCGTCCTTCGCGTCGAACGTGTACCGCGTGCAGGCGGCTATCGACGCCGCCGTGGCCGCCGGCCGAAAGGTCGCATTCAACGGCCGTTCCATGATGCGCAACATGGAGATCGCGGAAAAGATGGGCTTCCTCAAGGTTCCGCGCGGCACCATCATCCCGATCGATGAGGCCGCCAAGATGGCTCCGCACAAAGTTCTGCTCATCACAACGGGTACCCAGGGCGAGCCGATGGCTGCTTTGTCCCGCATGGCGCGTCGCGAGCACCGTCAGATCACGGTCCGTGATGGTGACCTCATCATCTTCTCCTCCTCCCTCATTCCGGGTAACGAGGAAGCAGTATTCGGTGTCATCAACATGCTGTCCCAGATTGGTGCTGAAGTTATCACCAATAAGGAGGCCAAGGTTCACGCCTCTGGCCACGGCTACGGTGGTGAGCTGCTGTTCCTGTACAACGCAGCACGCCCGAAGAACGCCATGCCGGTTCACGGCGAGTGGCGTCACTTGCGCGCGAACAAGGAGCTCGCAATCTCCACGGGTGTTGCCCGTGATCGCGTCGTCCTTGCGCAGAACGGTGTTGTGGTTGACTTGCGCAATGGTCGCGCCGAGGTCGTTGGCCAGATCCCGGTGGGTAACCTCTACGTCGATGGTGTGTCCATGGGTGACGTCGACGCGGATACCCTGGCAGACCGCACCAACCTGGGTGCAGGGGGCGTAGTGTCCATTACCTGTGTCATCGACAACCGCACCTCGCGCCTGTTGGAGCACCCGACGGTATCCACTACCGGTTTCTCTGATGACGACCGTGGCATCGTGCCGGAGGTCGCAGAGATGGTGGAGAATACCATGAACGATCTCGCCGCAGAGGGCGAGAATGATACCTACCGTATGGTGCAGAAGATTCGCCGCAAGGTAGCTAAGCTCATGTCTTCGAAGTACAAGCGTGAGCCGGTTATCCTGCCGACGATCGTTCCGACTAACTCGGATATCCTGTTGCCGGACGAGGACGAGGTGCTCGCCTCCCGCGAGTCGCTCTAAAACAGCTACGACGGTGCCCCAGCGTTCCTGCCAACGGTAGGTATGCTGGGGCGCATGTCGTTTTCATCTGCTGAGCGCGCCAAGATGGTGGCGCTGTTTCATGAGCTAGGCCCCGACGCACCCACGCTGTGTGAAGGATGGACTACCCGTGACCTCGCTGCACACTTGTGGGTACGCGAAAACCGTCTTGATGCTTCCGCTGGGCTCTTCGTTCCGGCTCTCTCTTCGCGCCTCAAGAAGGCCACGGAGGAAGCGCTCAAACGCGATTATGACGAGCTGGTGGATGACTGGGGGAGTGCGGCAAGCAAACTTAATCCTTTCCGCTACGCCGACAAGCTCGTTAACTCGGCTGAGCACTATGTGCATCACGAGGACATTCGCCGCGCGAATGGACGCACCGAAGCGCGTGAATTTTCCCATGCTGCGCAGAAAGAACTGCTTCTTACCTTGAAGACGATGGGGGCAGGATTGCTATCACAGTCGAGTCTTCCCGTGGTATTAGAGCCGAGTGGTTTCCCGCCCATCGTGGCAGCGGATAAACATGGTGTCGCGGAACAGGGTGATGCCATCGTTCGTGTGCGTGGCACTGTGTCCGAAATCTTGTTGTGGGCGTTCGGACGCGATGCTGCACACGTCGAGATTGTGGGAGATACGAACGCCATCACCAGGTCAAGTCTCTAGACTGAACCCGCTGGAAATTTCGCCACACGCGTGTGGCTTATGTTGTTAATGGTGCATTTGCTACTAGAGTGGCAGACATGTCTGTCAAAAACGCTCCGTCTCGCGCTTCCGGTCGAGGTCGCGCCGCTGATCGCTCGCGGCCGTCCGGCCGAAGCAGTTACTCGCTGACGTCTGCAACTCGCGCTGCTGAGACCTCCGAAGAGAGGACCGGCAGCGCCTTTCGTGCCGTAGGGCGAGGCTTAGGAACCGTTTTTGGCGCGACCGCCCGCGGAATGGGTGGCATGGCGAGGGGCGTCGGCCATGGCTTGGCTGGTTTGAAACCAGCTGATTACAGTGACCGAGACGAGAATGTCTACGACGGTGACTATGATGCCTATGACGCTTATGAAGCAGAAGCGTACGAGGATTACGACGAGTTGAGGGAGCCAGGGGCAATTTCTGGGCGCGCGAAGAACAAGAAGGCTACGAACACCACACATGAAGCCGCGGCGAAGGCGGCGTCGAAGAAGAACAAAGTGACCCGCGCGCGCGACGTTGATGGGGACGCAGCTACCACTGTCATGGATCGCCCGACGTCAACGGAGAAGAGCATCCGCATCTCAAACCCGGATGCTGTGGCCCTAGTGCTCATCGGCATCGCCATCATTCTGGCCTGTGCCACGTGGTTCCAGGTCGCGGGCATCATCGGTGAATACCTGACCGATGCCGTGCGCTACGTCATTGGTGCGGGCGCGTATGTCCTCCCGGTGGGCCTCCTGGCGGTCGCCATCGCGCTCATGATGGATTTTTCGGGCCCTGCTGGACATTTTAAGCCGCGTGTCGTGGGCGGGACGTCGCTCATCATCGTGTGCATGCTGAGCCTGATTCATGTTTTCGCTGGCCTCCCTGACCTAACCTGGAAGAATAATGCGGCCGGTGAAGCAGGTGGCGCCATCGGCTTCGGAATCGGTGAGCTGCTCGTTGCGGCTTTCTCTAGCTATGTAGCCGTGCCTCTGTTGTTCCTGCTCATTGTGTATGGAGCGCTCAACGTCACCGGCATTACTTTGCGTGAAGCCTATGACTTCGTGGCAGCGCAGTTCTCCGGCCTGGTGGATGGTGTTCGTAACCGCAAGCAGAGCAGGGAAGAGGAGCTGCTTGACGACGTCCCCGAGGATGATTACGGCTACGTCACCGACGACATCGATGCGATTGCAGAGGGGCGCGAGCGCCCCGAACGCCAGTCTTATACTCCACGTCCTCGACCGCGTCCGCGCCCCGCGCAGGCTTACCCAGTAGCGGAGCCGGATGAGAATGCCACGGTTTCCTTTGATTCCGCGGCGTCCGCAAAGCCGGTGCAGAACGAGCCGGTTCAGCAAGAACCGATCCAACACGGTCGTCCGTCCTTCGACTCTTTGCACACGGCTCAGATTGATGACACTGATGAGTTCCCCGCTGTTCCGGAGCCAGAACCTCAACCGGCTCCGGCACCGAAGCCTGCTCCCAAGAAGCGTCCGCGCGTGGATGTCGGCGGGGCAGCCGGTGCGGCGCTCGGTGCGGCGGCAGCGGGGACGTCGGCAAGCGCGGCCCATAAGGCTGCCACTAGCGGTGACGTCGTCTCCGACGCGCATTCCGAGGCTGTGCGCCTCTTCCAGCAGCGTTCTGGACGCGATGCAACGACCGGCGCCAAGGTAGATGAAGAGCCGCCGGCACAGCAGGAAACCCCGACAGAACCCAGCGGTGCTGAAGACACAGCGCTTGGCGGAGGCTACGACGTCCCGACGACGGACTTGCTCACTGCCGGTAAGCCAGCCAAGGCTCGCACCGAAGCTAACGACCGCATTATCGAGGCCATCACTGAGGTCTTCGAGGAATTCAAGGTCAACGCCCAGGTCACTGGCTTTAGCCGTGGACCGACAGTCACGCGCTACGAGATTGAGCTTGGCCCAGGCGTGAAGGTTTCCAAGATCACGAACCTGCAGTCCAATCTGGCCTATGCCGTGGCAACGGATAACCTGCGCCTGTTGACGCCGATCCCGGGCAAGTCTGCCGTGGGCATCGAGGTGCCGAACGCCGACCGCGAAATGGTACGCCTGCGTGATGTGCTTGATTCCCCAGCACTGCGTGCTGACCACGACCCCATGCTCATTGGTTTGGGCAAGGACATCGAAGGCGAGTACACCTCCTTCTCCGTGAAGAAGATGCCGCACCTGCTGGTCGCCGGTGCTACTGGCTCCGGTAAATCGGCATTCGTGAACTCCATGCTCGTCTCGCTGCTGACTCGAGCAACCCCGGAAGACGTGCGCCTCATCCTCGTTGACCCGAAGATGGTGGAGCTCACGCCGTACGAGGGCATTCCGCACCTCATCACTCCGATTATTACGCAGCCGAAGAAGGCTGCGGCTGCTCTGCAGTGGCTGGTGGAGGAGATGGAGCAGCGCTACATGGATATGCAGGCAGCTCGCGTGCGCAAGATTGAGGACTTCAACCGCAAGGTTCGCAGCGGAGAGTACCAGGCACCGGTCGGATCACAGCGAGAGATGCGCCCCTACCCGTACATCGTCTGCGTTGTTGACGAGCTGGCTGACCTCATGATGACGGCTCCAAAGGAAATTGAGGATTCCATTGTCCGCATCACTCAGAAGGCGCGTGCGGCGGGTATCCACCTGGTGTTGGCGACGCAGCGTCCGTCCGTGGACGTGGTGACCGGCCTTATCAAGACCAATGTGCCGTCCCGCCTGGCGTTTGCGACGTCCTCGCTGACGGACTCCCGCGTCATCCTGGACCAGGGCGGAGCAGAGAAGCTCATTGGCATGGGCGATGGCCTCTTCATCCCGCAGGGCGGGCGCCCGGTGCGTATGCAGGGCGCCTTCGTTTCCGACGAAGAGGTGCAGGCAGTTGTCGACGCCGCCAAGGCCCAGGGCACCCCGAACTACACCGAGGGCGTGACGGACGACAAGACCTCCGAGGCAAAGAAAGAGATTGACGAGGAGATCGGCAAGGATATGGACGACCTCCTCGAGGCCGTCGACCTTGTAGTCACCTCCCAGCTGGGCTCGACGTCGATGCTGCAGCGCAAGTTGCGTATCGGCTTCGCCAAGGCTGGTCGCCTCATGGACCTCATGGAATCCCGTGGTGTAGTGGGGCCGTCGGAAGGTTCGAAGGCTCGCGAGGTTCTGGTAAAGCCGGAAGAGCTCGACACCATCATCTGGATGATCAAGGGCGCTGATCCTGCTGAGGCTCCGAAGGAGATTCAGGAGGCTGAGGCTGACGGCGACAGTGCAGATGCCTCGAGTGATGACGACACACGCACCGTCCAGATCAACGCCAACCCCTCTGCAGGTGCGTTCTAGATTCCGTGTAGGATAGGACAAGTCTTGGAGGGGAGTACCCCACACTTCGGCGCTGATCGTCAACACGGCAACTGCGAGACAGTTCCCGGTCGCGTCGGCTAGCAACGTTCTCGCATGGGGATTGTTAGCGGGGGAGACCTCCGGTCTTTGTAGCCACGCCGACCGGAGGGATAGGGCACTATGCATGTTCCACTATGGGTCTGGGCCATCACCATCGCGGTGATCCTGGGCTTCTTTATTTTCGACTTCTACAGCCACGTTCGTTCACCACACGAGCCCACCATTAAGGAATCCGGTGGCTGGACACTGTTTTACATGGCAATTGCCGTCGTCTTTGGCGGTGTCGTGTGGGTGTTGTGGGACAGCGAACATGCAGCGCAGTTCTATACCGGTTGGGTAACGGAACAGGCACTGAGTGTGGACAACCTATTCGTCTTCTCTCTCATTATGGGGTCTTTCAAAATTCCCCGCAGGTATCAGCAGAAGGTGCTGCTCATTGGCATCGTGCTGGCGTTGGTCTTCCGCCTCGCCTTCATTTTGATGGGTGCGGCTATCATCGCTGCCTGGTCTGATGTCTTCTACATCTTCGCAATCTTCCTCATCTACACCGCAGTGAAGCTGCTCATTGATGAGATGAATGGTACGCCTGAGACCGATCCCAATGACATGCTGGTGGTCAAGTGGCTGCGCAAGGTGGTACACGTAACCCCGCGCTACCACGGCGACAAACTCACGCACCGTGAAGAATCCGGTGAGAAGAAGGGCAAGTTTGCTCTGACACCGCTCTTTGTGGCGTTGGCGGCCATCGGGCTTATCGACGTCATGTTTGCCTTCGACTCCATCCCCGCTATTTATGGCATTACGTCGGAGCCGTTCCTGGTCTTCACCACCAATGCGTTTGCCTTGATGGGTCTGCGCCAGATGTTCTTCCTCATCGATGGCCTGTTGGACCGCCTTGTTTACCTGCCTTATGGCCTCGGCGTTATCCTGCTCTTCATCGGTATCAAGCTGCTGTTCCACGCATTGCACGAAAACAACCTGCCGTTCATCAACGGTGGCGAAAACGTCAGCGCGGTTCCGGAGATTACGACCCTTACCTCGCTTTTGGTCATCGTCGGTGTTCTCGGCATCACCGCGTTGCTTTCGGTGTGGAAAGACAAGCGCGATCAAGCCCAAGGTGGTGTGGTAATTTCCCACAACCACTATGACTGGGACGACTTTGGCAACAAGATCGTCCGCAACAAGGAAGGCGAGCTCGTTGGCAAGGCGGACGAGCTTCCCAAGTCCGAGCTGCCCTAAAATTGCGGCTTAGATAAAAGCGATTCGTGGTGGCTCTTAGAAAGAGTTAATGACGGGGTTCCACTCGCGGAAGGCGCGGCCGGTGACGGCACCCTCGGTGTAGAAGGGATCCTGGTCCATAAGCTTGATAACCTGAGCCACTTCGATGGATTCGTCTTCAAACTGGAGCACGATGAGTGCGCCACCTTTCGAATCTGTGAATGGGCCCGAACCGCAAACCTGGCCCTTCTCATGCAATGCGCCAATGAACTCGCGGTGCTGAGGGCGAGTCTGGGCGATGATTGGGTTGTTCGGGTTGTACTCATAGGACACTGCGAAATACTTCATGCACTCCATGCTAGTTCGCAGCGAGTGCGTGAGAGGGCCGTTCAGCATATGGGTAGGGAGGGTGCTGCCTCGGTTGTGCCGTTGTGGCACTGAGGGTGGGGTGCTCACGGTAGGATGATGGGCGTGAAGAATTCCCAGGATGCGCAAAACCAATCTCATGCCACGGATGTTAATCCCGAGGTATCCAATTGGAACCTGCCCAACATCCTGACGAGTGTGCGAATCCTTTTCATCCCACTCTTCGCGTGGCTCGTGCTTGGCGGGCACGACTGGTGGGCCTTCGGCTGTTTCGTGCTTCTTATGATCACGGACAAGCTAGACGGTGATATTGCGCGGTCGCGGGGTCTTATCACCAACTTTGGAAAGATCGCTGATCCCATTGCGGATAAGGCGCTCATGACCGCGGCCTTTGTGTGCCTCAACATCATCGGCGTGTTGCCGGTGTGGGTGACCGTTCTAATTCTCATTCGTGAGTTTGGCATTACCATCTGGCGCTTTGTCCTGCTGCGTCAAGGTAAGGTCGTGCCGGCTTCCCAAGGCGGAAAGCTCAAGACAGCACTGCAAACGTTGGCGGTGGCCCTCTACCTGTGCCCACTGCCAAGCTGGATGGACCTCCCCAGCTTTATCGTTATGATTGCCGCTGTCATCGTCACCGTTGTCACGGGTATTCAGTACCTCATCGACGGCTATAAGGAAAACAGGGCGGGGCACGCCAATGGGCGTTGAGAGCGACCTTGTCGCCGTACTTCGCGAACGTGGGGAGACAGTGGCCTTCTGCGAGTCCCTAACTGCCGGTCTCGCAGCGGCGAGTGTGGCTAGCGTACCTGGGGCATCCGCAGTTTTGCGCGGCGGGTTGGTCACATATGCCACTGAGGTCAAGGCACACTTCCTTCACACGTCGGTGGACCGCCTTGAAGAGCAGGGCGTTGTCTCCGCGGACACTGCCGTGGGGATGGCGCACGCAGCGTGTGTGGAGACAGGCGCTGACTGGGGCATCGGGCTTACCGGCGTGGCGGGGCCTGACCTGCAGGAGGGGAAGCCAGCAGGGACGGTGTATGTGGGGCTGTGCAGGAGGGGCGTCGTTAAGCGCGGCGTTCTCATCGAACTCGATGAGGGAGAAAGAAACGCCATTCGCGCCGCCGCCGTGGAGGCGGCCTTGAGCCTGCTCCTATCAACTGTTCAAGAAAAGTAGGCGATTGTGGGAACAAGAAGGGGCGCTCGGCCGTTATACCGAGTGATGAACACTTCAGTTGCACTTCTTGAAAAACCCACTCCGGCAGTAGCGCGGACTGCAGAGCGAGCTCCAGAGCCGCTTCTTCGTGAGGCGCTGGGGTTGACGCTGCGGGCCTTCCGTGCAGATAAAGGCGTGACCTTGCGTGAACTCGCAGGTGTGGCGCGTGTGTCCCCGGGGTACCTTTCGGAGTTGGAGCGCGGACGCAAAGAGGTTTCTTCTGAGCTTCTAGCATCCGTGTGCCACGCGCTTGATGTCAGCGTGTCAGATGTCCTCATTGAGGCCGCCGGATACATGGCGCTGCCGTCGATGGATGAAGAACTAGCCTCCACTGCACCGGCAGCGTCGGAACTTTAAGCGCTAGCCCTAATCCGGCTTTAATCGGCGACGCATTTCCATTGGCTTCGCTACTATTGGGCGGGTAGAACATCCACTCGGTGAGTGGCGTAAATAATCAACGTGAATATCCCTAACTGCTGAGAAAGGCACCTTCTGTCATGGCGAACCCGTTCGTAAAGGCGTGGAAGTACTTGATGGCTCTCTTCGATTCCAAGATTGAGGAGAACGCGGATCCGAAGGTACAGATCGAGCAGGCCATCGAAGAAGCGCAGCGTCAGCACCAAGAGCTGTCCCAGCAGGCAGCTGCAGTCATTGGTAACCAGCGTCAGCTGGAGATGCAGCTCAACCGTCGCTTGAGCGAAATTGAGAAGCTGCAGCAGAATACCCGCAATGCCTTGAACCTCGCGGACAAGGCCCGCGCTGAGGGCGATGTACAGAAGGCTACAGAGTACGAAAATGCCGCTGAGGCTTTCGCTGCCCAGCTTGTGACTGCAGAACAGTCCGTGGAAGACACGAAGAAGCTGCACGATCAGGCACTGCAGCAGGCAGATCAGGCCAAGAAGGCAGTCGAGCGCAATGGCATGGCTCTGCGTGAGAAGGTGAACGAGCGCTCGAAGCTGCTGTCCCAGCTGGAGCAGGCCAAGATGCAGGAGAAGGTCTCCGAGTCCTTGAACTCGATGAACGAGCTCACTGCTAACGGCAATTCTCCGTCTCTCGATGCCGTGCGCGACAAGATCGAGCGCCGTTACTCCAAGGCGCTGGGGCAGGCGGAGCTGGCTGAGAACTCCGTATCTAACCGCATGCAGGAAATCGAGCAGGCAGGTGTGCAGCTGGCTGGCCACTCGCGCCTCGAGCAGATTCGCGCAGAGATGAATAGCACTAAGGCTGTGGAGGGCAACTCTCAGCAGGCTATTGGTGCGGGTGAGAACAACGCCCAGCCGAGCGCGGCCGATGATGCTGTGCAGGCCCGCCTGCGTGAGCTGCGTGGCGAGTAAGAGCTGAGATTTTCTAGTCGCCGACGCCGCGTGCGTGAAGGGCCTCGCCCATAGCGCGGGCGCGGCGAAGAGAACGAATGATAACCGGGGTACCGAATGCGGTCAGTGAGGCCGTGGCACCCCGGGCTTTTCGTGCGTCAAGTACTTCGAGGACAGTGCCAAGCATGAGTGGCAGGAGGCGGATGGTGAGAGACATCGCCAGCGTGATGTTCTCTACGGGCACACCCAGTTTGCCAAGAGGTGCGAGAGCGCGGTCGAAGGAATCCATCATCTCCGAAACCTTCGTGGTGAGGGTTAGCAGCACGGCCGCAATGACGGCCGCATAGACCGTAAGAAACATGATCGCAGCCGAGGTGAGATCTTTTTGCCACCACTGAAATGCTGCGAGCGCAACCAACAAATAGAGCGGTGGAGCGAGCTGACCTACTGCCACCCGGAGGGGGATGTGAGCGACGGGGAAGAGCACAAGAGGAATAGCAAGGCTTAAGGCTGCCCACGCAACCGTCTTCACCGCTAACGAGGTGACGAGGATGAAGGCGATAAGGGTAAGGAACTTCACCGCAGCAGGGATGCGGTGAATAGTCGTGTCTGCGTCGACGTAAAAACCGAGTGGGATGTTCTTGGGCATATTCCTAGAGCGGGCGTGAGGCCATGAGATTGGTGTAGAAGGGGATGACCTCATCGGGAGGGCCATCAGCGTCGACGTGATGACTATCGATGCATATCACGCGGTCAAAGTCGGAGAGAAAGTCGAGGTCGTGGGTTACCACAATCAGTTGCTGTTCGAGGCTTGCGAATTCGCGGCGAATGCGGTCGCGGTTGCGTAAATCCAGCAATGTCGTGGGCTCATCGGCGATGATGACGGTGGGTTCCATGACGAGGACGGCAGCGAGGGCAAGTAGCTGCTTTTGCCCGCCCGACAGTGTGTGGGGAGATTGGTCAGACAGTGGGGTCAATCCAAAGCGATCAAGTACAGCATCGACCCGTGCAGTTCGTTCCTCCTTGGATAGTTTGAGCCTGCGCAGTGAAAAATCCAGGTCATCCCGCACATTTGGCATGACGATTTGATTCTCTGCATCGGAGAAGACGAAGCCCACCTTGCGGCGAACATCTTTGCCGTGCTTGGCGACGTCCACCCCGTCCACCTGCACGCTGCCTTCCGTAGGCTCCCCGAGGCCATTGATGAGCCGAACGAGGGTAGATTTGCCGCCACCATTGGCACCGATGATGCCGATACGCTGTTCGGTCAACGTCATCGAAACACTGTCAAGGACCTTCTTTTCGTCGAAGGAAACAGAGACGTTGTGAAAATCAATCTGAGGCACGGCGGCAGCTTAGTTCTGGGCGTGTGGCTGTGGTTTCTGAGCGCGGCGCCCTATGAGATCCGGGAAAGCGGCGTGGACACCGGCTGCAATGGCGACCATGATGGCTACCTTGATGAGGTCCGGGATGATGAATGGTCCCTGGGCCAGAATCGCGGCGCCAAAGGACATATCAGAGCGAACCATGAGGCCAAGGCTTCCGCAGAGATACTGAATGGCAAGGCCGATGATGCCGGCGATAGCGAGCGTGACAATCATGCCGCCCTTATTCCGCGGTGCGCGGTAGGCGATAAATCCCGCGATGGCGGGGGCAATGATGTAGCCGACGAGGTATCCCACGGTGGGGCCGGCGATGGCACTGAGTGCGCTGCGGCCACCGGCCAAGATAGGAAGGCCTACCAGGCCGAGGGTCATAAAGAGGAGGCCAACGAAGAAGCCACGGCGACCGCCCAGGACGAGGCCGGCAAGAATAATGACGGCGTTCTGGATGACGATCGGCACGCCCGCGGTTGGGGTGGGGATAGACACAAACGCGAAAACGATGATAAGTGCGGTAAAAACCGCGACGTAGGCGATGTCGAGAGCGACAGAATTCTTTTTCATGGGCCAAAGTTTATCTAGTAGGAGAAGTTAGCAGCAAATGGGCACTTTTGAACACCGTTCAAGCTTGGCTTTTGGGCGGCGAAACTACCCCATCCGGGGTACCCTCTGGGCATGAATAAACTACGGGCAATAAAGACGGCATGCGGCGGTGCGGTCATCGTTGCGGCTACGGCGGTGATGTCGGGATGTTCGCTCATTAACTCGGCAAATGTGATTGAGAACATCGATGCCGCTGCAGGCGTGGCCGACGGCGAAGTGGGAGAGGTCACGATGCCTGTCGGCGATATCTTCGATACCCAGTATCAGCGCGTGATTTTTATTTGCTCAGGTGCCACTGAATCCGATGTTGATGAAGCGAGTGGCGGAACCTGGCAGGGAGGCTCTGATGAAGATGATGGGTGGTATCCGCCATCGCGTGGCACCGTGGAGATTTATCGCGACACTGAAGGCTCGGGATTTTCCAAGTATGTCACCACTTTCGCTCCCGAAGACGATCTTGATGTGTGTCGAAACATGGGCGGTGTTGTTGCCGTGCTGCCGGCAAGCGAAGAAGTGACCTTTGTACGCTCCGAACAGGATGGCCCCTGGGTGAAGCAATAGTAGTTCGACATGCCAGGGCGGAGAGTCGCAAATCGAACACTTGTGTGTGTATTGTGTGAGGGGAGTCCGCTAGGGGCGTTAGAGTACCGCCGTGGTGTGAAACAAAAGCGAAACCGCAGTTGTTGACAGACCTGGGAACCGAAGCCTCTGTGCGGCAGTCTAAATTGGTGACTCCCGCGTCAGCGGCACGAAAACCACATTAAAAATCAGCTATCACACCAGTTATCGCTCATCGTAAGAACACTCGACAAAGTAGTGAGGAAATAAATGGCTACGAAGAAGAAGTCCTCGGCAGCAAGCAAGGGTGACGATCGTCAGAAGGCCCTTGACGCCGCAATGTCCATGATTGAAAAGGATTTCGGCAAAGGCGCTGTAATGCGCTTGGGTGACGATGATCGCCCACCAATCCGCGCTATTTCTTCCGGTAACACTGCCATCGATATTGCGCTGGGTGTGGGTGGATTCCCGCGCGGACGCATCGTGGAGATTTACGGCCCTGAGTCCTCCGGTAAGACCACGGTGGCCCTTCACGCTATTGCCTCCGCACAAAAGGAAGGCGGAATCGCCGCTTTCATCGATGCTGAGCACGCCCTCGATCCTGAGTATGCACGTCTGTTGGGCGTGGATACAGACAACCTGTTGGTTTCTCAGCCGGACACGGGTGAACAGGCGCTGGAAATTGCGGACATGCTTGTGCGTTCCGGCGCTATCGACATCATCGTCATTGACTCCGTAGCGGCACTGACGCCGAAGGCGGAGATTGAAGGCGAAATGGGTGACAGCCACGTGGGCTTGCAGGCTCGCCTGATGTCCCAGGCACTGCGCAAGATGACCGGTGCACTGTACAACTCTGGGACGACCGCCATCTTCATTAACCAGCTGCGTGAGAAAATTGGCGTGATGTTCGGCTCGCCGGAGACCACCACCGGTGGTAAGGCGCTGAAGTTCTACGCCTCCGTGCGCTGCGACATTCGCCGCATTCAGACTCTGAAGGATGGCCAAGACGCCATTGGTAACCGCACCAAACTCAAGATCGTGAAGAACAAGGTTTCCCCGCCGTTTAAGATTGCGGAATTCGACATCATGTATGGCGAAGGTATTTCACGCGAATCCTCCATCATTGATCTGGGCGTCGAGCACGGTTTCATCAAGAAGTCTGGTTCGTGGTTCACCTATGAAGGCGACCAACTGGGGCAGGGCAAGGAGAAGGCCCGCAACTTCTTGAAAGAGAACCCAGACTTGGCGGATGAGATTGAGAAGAAGATCTTCGTCAAGCTAGGTGTAGGGCCAGCCGCTGCTGAGGCAGGGGATGACGTAGCCATGGATGTTCCGGGCGCAGACGATCCGCTGACTGATGAATCCGTCGGCTTGGTCCCGAACGTCGACTTCGACGACGACTAAGCCACGTCGGAGATGGTTCAACCGTCACTGGAGAAGATTGAGAAGCTGCGCCAAGCACTCGAAGACTATGAATCGGGTGCTGCGGGTGGACAGCTCATTGATGCCGAGGCCGAGGAGGCAAAGGCCTCAGTGCGCTCCCGTGCACTACGGCTTCTTGACCAGCGGGCACGTTCGCGCCAAGAACTACGCGAACGCCTCCTTGCAGCAGAGTTCGAGCCAGATGTTATCGATGTAGTCCTCGATGATCTTGCGGGTGTAGGCCTTATCAATGATGAGAGCTTCGCACGCGAGTGGGTACGGCAACGGCATGTGCGTCGTGGCAAATCTGTACGCGCCTTGAACATGGAGCTCAAGGATAAAGGCGTCGATGCTGCTGACCGTGCGGTGGCTTTGGAACAAATCACCGAGGAATCGGAAGAAGCAACTGCCCGCAAGGTGGCGGAGAAGAAAGCGCGGACGATCAAGAAGGTGCCCGCGGACCGACATGAGCGCGATAAGTTCCTCAGACGAATAGTGGGGACGCTGGCACGCCGCGGCTACAGCCACAGCCTGACGATGCAGATATCCATCGAGGCGTTGGATGCCCGCATCGCTGAACTGACCTGAGCCGCACCCCGCTAACTGCTGTAGATCAACAGGTTTACTCGGCAGGGTTGCGGATTTCCGTGTAGCCCTTCGAGTGCCAGTCCACGTTGACGTTGTCCTTGGTATCGAGACCTTGGTCCGGCTGCTCCGGAACCTTCGCCACGATGTTCTTGCGGGCACGGCCGGCGCGCAGCTGGCGCTCGATGCGCTCGGCCAGGAGGCTGAGCCCCCAGTTGATGAGAATCATGATGATGGCGACGACAACGAGCGAGGCTAGGTAGTTCTTGTTATAAGACGCCGATTGGATACCGGAGCGCACCACCTCGACGTAGCCAATCTGGTAGCCCAAGGCAGAGTCCTTGAGCGCGATGATCATCTGGGAAATCAATGCCGGCAGCATGGCGGCCACGGCCTGCGGGAGCAGGATGGTGAGCATCGTTTGATTGTGCGAAAGGCCTAGTGCACGGGCAGCCTCCGTCTGGCCCTTGGGCAGGGACTTGATGCCTGAGCGCAGAATTTCTGCCACCACCGAGCCGTTGTACAGAGTCAAGGCAAAGACTACGGCGCTGAAAGCCAGGTGCTTAGACGGCACGACGTCGTAGATGGCGAAGAGCTGGTAGGCAAAAATCATGAGCAACAGCACGGGAATGGCACGGAAGAATTCGACGACCACACCACACACAGTGCGGATGATGACGTTTTCACTCAAGCGGCCAAGTCCGAAAATCACGCCGAAGATGATGGCGAAGATAATCGAGGCCACTGCGGAGAAGATAGTTCCTCGTAAGCCAGGGATGAGGTACGTCGTCCACGTCTGACTATTGAGAAACGGGGTCCATAACTCAGACGCGAGCTGGCCGCGCTCATGCAAGGTGGACAGCACCCAATACAGAACCGCTGCAGAAAGTGCGACGGTTATGATGGTGTAGATGAGGTTTCGACGCTTGCCTTTGGGGCCAGGGGCGTCGTAAAGCACCGTTGCACGTACAGACATTATTTCTTCACCGCCAGACTTTCAGAAAGCTTGCCCAGCCCTAGTCCCATGGGCAGGGTGAGGAGGATAAAGCCGACTGCGAAGATGAAGAAGATGAGGAACAGCTGGCTCGCATGCATCTCAATCGTCGACTTCATGAGCAGTGAAGCCTCGGCCACGCCGATCACTGAGGCGATAGTTGTGTTCTTAGTAAGCGCGATAAGCGTGTTGCCAAGCGGGACGATCGCTGCGCGGACCGCTTGCGGGAAAATGATGGTGCTGAACGTCTGTGTAAAGCTCAGGCCCAATGAACGAGCTGCCTCAGCCTGGCCAAAGTCCACGGTGTTGATACCGGAGCGCAGCGACTCAGCTACGAACGCTGAGGTGTAGAGGATGAAGCCCAAGATGGCGAGGCGGAAGTTATTGTCCACAAGGAATGTCGCAGAATCCCTACTAGCCAGCGCTAAGCCCAGGTTCTGGTAAAGACCAAAAGAGCAGAACAGAATAATGAGCGTGAGTGGGGTATTACGCACCATTGTGATGTATGTAGTGGCAATCCACCGCAAGATGCTGACCGGGGAGACACGCATTGCGGTGAGAATGGTGCCCAGAATCATCGCGCCAATGGCGGACCAGAAAGTCAGTTGGATGGTGAGCCAAAAGGCCGGCCATAGATTAGGGCCAAGTGCAGCCCACATGGAGTCCATATGATTCTCCTAGGAATACGTCTGCGCCGAGGAACAGGGTGGCCTCGGCGCAGACTACGGGAAGGCGTAGGTGACTAGTGCTTAGGATTCGAGGAAGGAGAGGTCACCGATGGTGGCTTCGTCGATGCCCTCGCCCTTGTCCAGGTTCTTGGAAACGAGCTTGTCGAATTCACCGGAGGAATGCAGCTCCTCCAATGCCTTGTTGACGGCGTCGGTAGCTTCCTGGTCGTCCTTCTTTAGACCCGCACCGTAGTATTCGTCAGTGAAGGGCTTGCCGTCCTTTTCCAGCTCAACCACCTTGAACTTGCCTGGGTTCTGAGCCGCGTAACCATTGAGAATCGTGGCATCCGTCGTCATAGCGTCCACGTTGCCCTGGCCCAGAGCCTCCACACAGGAGGAGTAGGTGTCGTACTCCTGCAGCTGAACGCTGGGGAGAGCTTCCTTGACCTTCTGGGCTGGAGTCGAGCCGGTTACTGAGCAGAGAATCTTGCCGTCGAGTCCATCAAGGCCGGTGATGTCTGAGTTCTTTTCCTGGGTCAGCAGTGCTTGGTGCGTAACCAGGTATGGGCCGGCAAAGTTGACCTTCTCGGCGCGTGACGCATTGATGGAATACGTGGCGGTAATGAGATCGACCTCGCCGTTCTCAATGAGGGTCTCACGCTGTGCAGACGGGGTCTCACGCCATTCGATTTCTGGTTCTTCCCAGCCATTGGCCTCGGCGATGTGGTTTACCACATAGGTCGCGATGTCCACATCGAGACCGGTCATAGAGCCGTCGCCTTCGCGAAGGCCCAAGCCTGGCTGGTCGAACTTGGTTCCGAGCGTGACGTTACCTGCCTCAATGTGAGCAAGCAGGCCTTCACCGCCACCGGCGGAATTAGCGGAATCGCCACCACAGGCAACGAGCAGCGAGCTCGAAGCAGCGAGGGCAGTAACGGTGGCGGTGACGCGGGCAATAGTGCGGGACATGAGATTCTCCTTGAATAGAGTGAGATGGAAAAGTAAGTGAGTTGGTGACGGTTAGTGCTGCAGAATCTTGCCAAGGAAGTCCTTGGCGCGATCCGACTGCGGGTTGGTGAAGAAAGATTCTGGGTCGGTGTCTTCGACGATGCTTCCGTCGGCCATGAAGAGGATGCGGTCAGCAGCGCGCCGCGCAAAGCCCATTTCGTGGGTGACCACGACCATGGTCATGCCTTCCTTGGCGAGGTCCGTCATGACGTCCAGAACTTCATTGACCATTTCTGGGTCAAGAGCCGAGGTCGGCTCGTCGAACAACATGACCTTGGGGCGCATGGCCAGTGCACGGGCGATAGCCACGCGCTGCTGCTGGCCACCAGAGAGTTGAGCGGGGTATTTCTCGGCTTGGTTAGCAATACCCACGCGTTCCAGCAGCTGCATGGCGAGGTCCTCAGCCTCCGATTTCTTCATCTTGCGCACCTTTATCGGACCTAGTGTGACGTTGTCCTTGATTGTCTTGTGCGGAAAGAGATTGAACTGCTGGAAGACCATGCCCACGTCGGCGCGCAGCTTGGCTAGCTCGCGGCCTTCTTCGGGAAGCTGTGTGCTGTCGATAGAGATGCTCCCTTCCTCGATGGTTTCGAGGCGGTTGATCGTGCGACAGAGCGTGGACTTTCCGGAACCGGAGGGACCGAGGACGACGATGACCTCTCCGCGGCCGATCTCCAAATTGATATCGCGGAGAGCATGGTAATCGCCGAAGTACTTGTTGACTCCGGAGAGTTCAATCATGGGACGCTTTGTGTAAGGCATGCCACACCCCCTTTGTGAAAGTGAACTGAATCATAGCTAGAAGGATAGGGTGTAGGGAAAGTGGATGGTGGATCTTTGGATAACGAATGTATAACGCTTGGCTACGTGCGAGGCATTATGAGTAGCGGGAACTGGCCGTTAGAATATCCCCACGTGAGCACCCCTGTAACTGAACACCAGCCCCGCACCTATGAGGTGCGCACCTTTGGCTGCCAGATGAACGTGCACGATTCCGAGCGCATTTCCGGCCTTCTTGAAGAGGCCGGCTACGTCGCCGCACCTGCTGACGTTGAACCGGATCTCGTTGTTTTCAACACCTGCGCGGTGCGCGAAAACGCTGATAAGCGCTTGTATGGAACGCTGGGCGCGTTGAAGAAGACCAAGGAAAACCACCCTGGTATGCAAATTGCCGTTGGTGGCTGCTTGGCACAGAAGGATAAGGACACTGTCCTTGACCATGCGCCGTGGGTGGATGCTGTTTTTGGTACCCACAACATGGCGGCCCTGCCGACACTGCTGGAGCGCGCCCGTCACAATGATGAGGCCCAAGTAGAGATCGTCGACTCGCTCGAAGCCTTTCCCTCCGTGCTACCGGCTAAGCGTGAGTCGGCCTATGCCGGCTGGGTTTCGGTATCGGTAGGCTGCAACAACACCTGCACCTTCTGTATCGTGCCTTCTCTGCGCGGTAAAGAAGAGGATCGCCGCCCCGGCGATATCCTCGCTGAGGTCCAGGCGCTCGTGGACCAGGGTGTCTCTGAGGTGACCCTGCTGGGCCAAAACGTCAACGCCTATGGCGTGAACTTCGCCGACCCAGACATGCCGCGCGATCGCTTTGCCTTCTCAAAGCTGTTGCGAGAAGTGGGCAAGATTGAAGGCTTGGAGCGTTTGCGCTTTACCTCGCCGCATCCAGCGGAGTTCACCTCAGATGTTATTGATGCGATGGCTGAAACCCCATCGGTGTGCCCGCAGCTGCATATGCCGTTGCAATCAGGCTCGGACAAAGTGCTGAAAGACATGCGCCGCTCCTACCGCACAAAGAAGTTCTTCGGCATCCTCGACGAGGTGCGTGAAAAGATGCCTCATGCGGCCATCACCACCGATATTATTGTGGGCTTTCCAGGAGAGACTGAAGAGGACTTTGAGGCCACCATGGATGTGGTGCGCCGCGCACGATTCGCTTCTGCCTTCACGTTCCAGTATTCTCCGCGCCCGGGCACCCCGGCAGCTGAGATGGAGGATCAGATCCCCAAGGAAGTTGTACAAGAGCGTTTCGAGCGCCTCGTCGCGCTGCAGGACTCCATTCAGGCGGAGGAGAATGCCAAGCTTGTGGGCACCGACGTTGAGTTGCTTGTCCAAGCAGAGGGGGGCCGCAAGAACGATGAAACACATCGCATGTCCGGCCGTGCCCGCGATGGCCGCTTGGTGCACTTCGCGCCTGTCGACGCCACAGGGAAGGACATCTCCGACGAGATTCGCGCCGGTGATGTTGTCCACACCACAGTGACGGACTCTGGTTCCTTCTTCCTCGTCGCGGATTCCGGTGTCACTGAGCATCGACGAACTCAGGCTGGTGACATGTCCGCTGCTGGTCAAACCCCCACGACCGCACCGATTGGTGTGGGGTTGGGTCTGCCGGGCGTCGGCAAGCCCAGCGCCCCGGCCGCGTCCGCTGACGCGTGTGGGTGCTAGGGGAGAGTAGGCTCCACATACATGAGTGATGACTTGAATGCCGTGCAGGACGCCGTTGCCGCTGAGCGCCGTGCTGCCAAGACTATCGAGCTAGGTGCTCACCGCTATGCGCTCATCGTCTCGGTGGTGTTGTGGATAGCGTATCTGCTCCTTCCGTATGCCGGGGAGGCTCGTGGATGGGAAGCGCTCATGTTGGGGACAACCTCTGAGGGTGTCAAGATTTCGCTCGTGGAAGCAATCAGCGCGTGGTTGGCATTGCTTGGCGTGGGAGTGCTCACGACCGCTACCATCGCGACGCGGCGCACCGCTCTAGCGCTCGTGTCCTGGATGATGACTACGGTTTCCTTCTTCGTGAACCTCTGGGGGTTCTGGTACCGCGACAGCGCAGCGGACGGAGCCCGAATCGGCATGTACGTAGGCGCGCTGTCTACGTTCATTGCCTTTATCGTCTACTGCCAAGTGGCGCTTCGCCGCAGCCCAGAGCAGCTCGCAGCTGCTGAGCGCGTGCGCGAGGTGTCGGGACAATTAGATCACGTAGGTGTTCTCCAATCGGAGGCCGCAACAGATGTGCCGGCCGAAGAGAATCCGCTGCTCATCGATAACCGTCGCTCCCAAGCGGCCTCCCGCCACCGCCGTCAACAGAAAGACTCTGACGACAACTAAGGCGTGGTTATACCGACTATCCCTTCTACACGGTCAGCTCGTAGGCGCTGCTGGCAGAAATAGCGTGGGCGCCCAGCCGCGCGTACAGCGCATTCATGGCGGGGTCGGCATCCGCGACGGAGCAGTAGGCGCGGCGCACATCGGGCCAGTGCTGCGCTACCGCATGTTGAGCATGCTGTTTGGCGCGCGTGGCGAGCCCACGGCGACGGTGTTCGCGGTCGGTGACCGTGAGCGTCCACTCGCAGACCTCTGGGGCAGCATCGCCATGCCGGGAAAGTTCCGTAAGGGCGACGACGCTGCCGTTCTCAATGAGCCCGACGAGCAGCGTGTGAGCCCCGCGAGAGCGAAGCCGTGCATGCGCCTCAGCGAGGCGTTGGCGCGTCCACACAATGGGCTCCACGCTTAAGTCACCAAAGATGGCGTCGGTGGAGGCGACAGTGAGCAGCCGGAGGACGTCATCGAGAAACTCCTCTGGGATGTCATAATCCGCCCACACCTGCGCGCCGAGCACTGGGGGAGTAGGGCTGATATCGACATACAGCTGATGCTCGGCGTGCTTAGGCTTAAAACCCAGCTCAAGGTAGGCCTGCGACATCGGATCGTAGGTATAGTCCGCATCCGGTGGGTACAGCATGCCTACTTGGGCGGTGCGGCGACCGAGCTGGCGGGTCAAGCGCAGGGCCTGCTGCGCAAGTGCACGCGTTACCTCGAGGGCATCGGGCTCCAGCTCTTCCCCGGGCAGGGGCAGGAGTTCCGCCGACAGCACACATTCGATATCGGCGTTCTCGGTTTCCTCCAGCAGCGGTAAGGAAATATGGATGAATCCATCGAAATCGATCTCCGGGCTGGGCTCCGCCGCGGAAATTACAGGAAGCCCGAGCTCACCTGCCTCACCCAGCGCGGAATCAGTCAACCCAAAAAGCAAGGTGCGGGACTCTGTTGAGCCTTGGAGGCGCTGGAGTACGCGGCGCGGGGAGCCACTTGCAGCCGGATCACCGCTGGCTTCTTGGGCTGCAAGGTTGGCATCAAAGACGAAACTTCGCAGACAATCCGCCGGTTCAGCATGGGCTGAGCCCGGCGGGGCGACAATCTGAACAAACACCTTTGTGGTGGTTGCGGCGTCTACTTGTCGTTGACAGCAGCCGCGGCAGCGTCAGCAAACTCCTGCCACTGAGCTGCCTGGGCGCGAAGATCCTCGGCCTTCTTAGTGTTTCCCTTCGCTTCTGCAGCGTCTGCCTGGGCGGTAAAGTCATCGACCTTGGCCTGGAACTGGGCTACGCGGGCCTGGGCCTCCGGATCAGTGCGGCGCCACTCGGAGTCCTCAGCTTCGCTCACGCGCTTTTCCAGCGCAGAGATTTTTGCCTCATACTCACGAACCTGGTTGCGCGGGACGAAACCAATCTCTTCCCACTTCTCCTGCAGCTCGCGCAGCTTGGCCTTGGCTCCATCGATGGACTTGGACGGGTCAATCTGGGAGTCATACTCCTCAATGAGCGCATCCTTGGCCGCGGCGTTCTCAGCGAATTGCTTATCGCGCTCGTCGTTGACTGCGTTGCGGGCATTGAAGAAGTAATCCTGGGCTGCGCGGAACTGGGCCCAGAGCTTATCGTCCACCTCGCGTGGAGCGCGGCCAGCTGCCTTCCACTCCGTCATGAGATCACGGTACGCGCGGGCAGTCTCACCCCAGTTGGTGGATTCCTTGATGGCCTCGGCGCGCTCTACCAGTTCCTCCTTCTTAGCGCGGGCAGCTGCGCGGTTGCGGTCCAGCTCGGCAAAGTGAGAGCCGCGACGGCGGTTGAAAGAATCGCGAGCGCGGGAGTAACGCTTCCACAGTGCATCATCGGTCTTCCGGTCGATGCCGCGGATCTGCTTCCACTCTTCCAGAATGGCGCGGATGCGATCACCGGCAGCTTTCCACTCAGTGGAGTTCGCGGCGATGTCCTCTGCCTCAGCGGCGAGCTTCTCCTTCTTTGCAATGGCTTCTTCGCGGCGACGGGCCTTATCAGCTTGTGCCTGCTCCCCGGCTTCGACGGAGTGCTCGATAACCGCTGCGAGGCGCTTGTCCAGAGCGGCGATATCGCCAATGACGGCCTGAGTAGGGAGAGACTCGCGCAGTTCGGCAGCGGTGGTCTTGATAGAAGATGCATCCCCCGGGTGGGCATTCAGACGCGACTCGAGAAGCTCGATCTCCGTGGACAGGTCGTCGTAGCGTGCGCCGTAGTGAGCGAGGCCTTCCTCCGGAGTACCGGCTTGCCAGTCACCAATCTTGCGCTCGCCCTCAGGGGCGTTGACATACACCGAGCCATCAGCGTCGACGCGACCCCACTTGGCCGGGTCATTCTTCGGGGGCTGAGCGGGGCGTGCTGCCGGTGCGGAGGGCTTAGGGCCGGGGCGAGCGCCTTTGCGGGGCATTGCTCCAGGGCTAGGGATAGCGGACATGGTAGGAAACCACCTTCGGTACAATCGCGCCGCGCGACACGGCTGCCAGAACTTATGTGACACAACACTACCGTTTCCGCCGCGCAGTCGCGTGCTAACCCCACATTTGTGACCTTATAAGATGGGAGACGATGCAGAATCTCATGATTATGCCGGCCTCACCGGCGCTAGCAGAAGAACTCTCACCGGGCGACGATGCTTCCCGCGCACTCCTGCGTGCCGCATGCGAGCTGGTTCGCGATGCCGCACGCGTGATAACTGGCGGCACCACTCCACTACACGTAGATATTGTGGGCTCCCGCGATCCGCGCTGGCGCACTGAGCTTCCAGGTAGCTTGCGCGCATGGGGCGCCCCACAGGTCAATGTCGGTGACGGACATTACCTCCCAGAGCTCATGGCTCGCTATGTCCTTACTCGCGCACTGGGGGCAGAGTGCTTCGAGGTCATGGACTCACGGCCCGATGTTGAGGACATTAAGGAAGGGCGACTGACAGTGGTGTGCGTCGATGGCTCTGCTGGGTTAACCGACCGCGCCCCGCTTGCCCTCGTGGACAGCGCGCGTGATGCGCATTTGTGGTGTGAATCGGTCCTGTCGGGAGCTGACGTTCACTGTGATGAGGAAAAACTGCGTTCAGCGGGAGTTCTGGAAACCGACTTGTGGGCACAGCTGGCGACTGTGCACCCACATTATGCGGAGCTGCGGGCAGCCGATTCCACCCTCGGCGTTGGCCGCTATGTAGCGGGGTGGCAGCGCTGATGAACTCCTCTGCGCCAACCCCCATCGCGGTGGTGGGGCCCACGGCCTCCGGAAAGTCTGCGCTGGGTGTGTCACTTGCCCACGAGCTGGACGGTGAAGTCGTCAACGTGGATTCCATGCAGCTCTACCGCGGTATGGATATTGGCACCGCCAAGCTAAGCCTGGAAGAACGTGAGAGGATTCCGCACCATCAACTTGATGTGTGGGAGGTGACGGAGACCGCGTCCGTAGCACGCTACCAGGCAGCCGCTATCGCTGATGTGGAGGATATTCTCTCCCGTGGGAAAACCCCGATCTTGGTGGGCGGTTCCATGCTGTACGTGCAGTCTCTGGTGGATAATTGGCAATTCCCACCGACCGATCCTGCGGTTCGTGCTCGTTTTGAAGCACGCCGCAAAGAGATAGGCACAGACGCTCTGCATGCGGAACTCGCTGAGATCGATCCTGCTGCAGCAGCAATCATCGAGGACAAAGACCCCCGTCGGACCGTGCGCGCCCTGGAAGTCATTGAGCTGACCGGCAAGCCGTTCAAGGCCAGCCAGCCGCCCAAGAACGCGCCGCCGCGGTGGGGTACGCGAATCCTCGGGCTTCGCACTGAAGCTGAATGGCTTAATCCCCGTATTGATCTGCGCAGCCGTCTCATGTTCGACAACGGCCTGATCGAGGAAGTTGAAAAGCTCCAGACCCAGGGCTTGGTCGCAGACTCCACAGCTGGGCGGGCCATCGGCTACGCCCAAGTACTCGATGCTCAGCGCGGGGAGCTGACCTGGGACGAGGCCGTTGAGCGCACCATCACCGGCACGCGGCGTTATGTGCGTAGGCAACGCGCCTGGTTTAACAGGGATAAGCGCATCTCCTGGTTGGACGCAGCAGGAGATACACGGGATCAAGCCTTGCGAGTCTTGGAGAGCCATTAGACTCTACAAACATGAACTTTGCCAAGGGACACGGAACTGAGAACGACTTTGTCATTGTGGAAGGAACACAGCCCCTTCCACCAGAGAAAGTCCAGGCGCTCTGCGATCGTCGCGCCGGTATCGGCGGCGATGGCGTGCTCCGCGTCATCCGCGCTGGAGAATTGCTGGCAGCTGGTGACATCGACGAGCTCGCGCCGGGCATTGATGCGCAGGACTGGTTTATGGATTACCGCAATGCCGATGGCTCAGTAGCAGAAATGTGTGGCAATGGTACCCGCGTCTTTGCCCACTGGGTGCGCTCCCGTGGGCTGGTGGAGACGGACACCTTCACGGTGGGGACTCGTGCAGGAGCCAAACGTGTAACAGTCCACTCCTTCACTGAGACCGATGCTGAGGTCAGCGTAGAGATGGGGCCGGCCACTGTGCTTGGAGTGTCCACCGCGTCGATGGCGGAGGAGAAGTTCGCGGGCCTTGGCGTGGATATGGGAAACCCGCATTTGGCTGCAGTCATCCCAGGGCTGAACGCTGAGGCATTGGCGCAAAAGACCCTTGAGCAACCAGTAATTGACACCGAGTTTTTCCCGGCGGGAGTGAATGTCGAGATTGTGACTCCGCTGGAGGCGGGCGCTGTTCACATGCGAGTCTTCGAGCGCGGCGTCGGGGAGACCCGTTCCTGTGGTACCGGCACGGTGGCGGCTGCACGTGCCGCGCTTGCCGACGCCTCCCAGGCAACCGGCACCGTCCGCGTTATTGTCCCCGGCGGTGAGGTCACAGTGGAAATTACTGAGGACGGCTCCACGCTCACTGGGCCATCGCGCATCGTGGCGACCGGAGAGACGTCGCTGTAGTTAAGACGGGGCGTCTATTTGTAATCTGTGCCCAGCGCCAAGGCAGCGCGGCGCGCAGCCAGCCAGGTTTCCTTGAGTTCGGCTGCGCGCTCATCAGCTACTTTAAGCAAAGATTCCAGCTCGCTCGTTTCGACATCGGGGGCGTTAACCCGTGCATTGAGTCGGCGAAGAAAACGCTGCGCTCCATGCATCTCATAGTGAAAGGCCTCGATGGAGGGGTTTGTGCAGTCGACGTCGACAAGCGCTGGGCGGTGCAGTGTGCGATCTGCCAACGCATCTGAATCCTCGCTCGTGGCGAAGGTCGTGTAATCCTGGATGACATCGGTGATGTCCTCGACCGTTAAGGCGATGGAGGCACGGAGGGCCGCGTGCTCCGAGGCGTCTGGGCGGGCGCCGGCAATAAGCCACAGCGCTCCGCACACAAGAACGGCAAGGATGACTCCCGGCAGCTTCAGCGTCACTACCAACACCACGGCCGTGACCGCAGCGAGGAGCAGAGCAAGCCTGCGACGCTGAGATGCGGAAAAATTCATGGCAACAACTTTACGGCATTAGTTCTCTCGGTGGCTTAGTGGCCGCCGCAGCCACAGCCGCCGGAACCGCAGCCGCAGCCGCCCTCGCCACCACAGCCGCCAGTCGGCATCGCAATCGACGCAGTCAGCATCGCCGTGCCCGCCAGTACAGAATCCTTGGCCGGAAGTTCGCCAAAGCTCTCGGGGAGACACAGGTCAAACGGGAATACACCATCCATGACCAAGTGCATAAAGCGCTGTCCGGTGAGCTGGTTGTGGCGCCACTCTGATTCCATGACTCGCGCAGCAAAAGTACAACCTGGGGTAGGGGCGGCAGCTCCCGAACCAGAAGCGACAATCTGTGCGCCCTCGGATTCAAAGGCGGCGGGGTAGGAGCCCTTCTCGGACTCGTAGGCCTCTGCGGTTTCAAAGTGCGTGACGTCGAGACCCATCGCGGTGAGCTCAATCTGTTGCCACTGCTGCGTGTCTTCGTCGACAAGCAGCGGTCCCTGGGCCAAGTTGGCGGTGGCCTGCGCCAGGACGGTGCCGAAAGGATCGATGATGTCGAGGTAGGCGAGGACGTCATTGATCATGGAAACGTGCGCAAAGCCCTGGGTGACGGAGTCGAAACCAATGAAGGTGGCGAAAGGCTCGACCGCCAAAATGTTGAGCTGCGCGCCGGAAGCATCCGCAAACTGGATAAGCTGCCCGCCGCGCACCTCGCCGGTCACTGCTAGCTGATTCGTGGAGATTGCGGCCTCCACTGCGTCCTGCCAGCGCTCGTAGTTCAGGCCAATGGCCTGCATCTCTGGGTGGGTCTTCTCGTTGACGGTCATGTCCACTATTGTATCCGCCGCGAGGAGGAGTCAAAAATAGCCTTGAGAAGCTAACTCACCTCAGTCTTCGCACTCACGCAATTCCCGTTTTGGCACGTCGACGTGCAAGAATAGGGAGCATATGACGAAACAAACCCATGATGAACTCCTCGCGCAGGCCTTTGGCGAGCCTGCCCCCGCGCCGCAGGATCCGACGATTGGTGACTTGGACCTTGCCGAGCGCAATGCCTTCCGCCGTGTGACGCGGGAGACCACCATCCGTGCCGAAGACACTACTGACGGCTACGAGGTGGAATACCGAAAGCTCCGTCTGGAGCAAGTAATCCTCGTTGGTGTCTGGACGGAGGGAACCGTGGCCGAAGTGGAGGCCACGATGGCTGAGCTGGCGGCGCTGACAGAAACCGCTGGCGCCGAGGTGGTCGAGGCGCTCTACCAAAAACGTGAGAAGCCCGACCCAGGAACGTATATCGGCTCAGGCAAGGCCGCAGAACTTAAGGATATTGTGGCCGCTACCGGAGCGGATACCGTGGTCTGCGATGGTGAGCTTACCCCCGGCCAGCTCTCTGCTCTTGAGCGCGCTCTCAATACCAAGGTTATTGACCGCACTATGCTCATTTTGGATATCTTTGCGCAACATGCGAAGTCCAAGGAGGGTAAGGCACAAGTCTCCTTGGCACAGCTGGAATACCTCTACACGCACACGCGTGGTTGGGGTGGCAATCTTTCGCGCCAGGCAGGTGGCCGTGCCGGTTCCAACGGCGGTGTGGGCCTGCGTGGTCCTGGTGAAACCAAGATTGAGACGGACCGTCGCCGCATCCGTACCCAGATGGCGCTGCTGCGCAAAGAACTCAAGGCGATGAAGACCGCCCGTGAGGTCAAACGCGCGAAGCGCCAGCGCTCCACCGTTCCGCAAATCGCTATTGCCGGCTATACCAATGCTGGAAAGTCCTCCCTCATCAACGCGATGACGGGCGCAGGCGTGCTGGTTGAGGATGCCCTGTTCGCCACGCTGGATCCCACGACGCGCCGAGCCGAGCTTGCCGACGGCCGCCAGGTCGTCTTTACGGACACCGTCGGTTTCGTGCGCCACTTGCCGACGCAGCTGGTGGAAGCCTTCAAGTCCACGCTGGAAGAAGTTCTCGCCGCAGATCTCATGCTGCACGTGGTTGATGGGTCTGATCCATTCCCGCTCAAGCAGATCGAAGCGGTGAACCAAGTTATCTACGACATCGTGAAGGAAACTGGCGAGGAAGCCCCGCCGGAGATCATCGTTATCAACAAGATTGACCAGGCCGATCCACTTGTTCTGGCAGAGCTGCGCCACGTGCTCGATCGCGACAATGTGGTCTACGTGTCTGCGAAGACGGGCGAGGGCGTGGACGAGCTCACGGCACGCGTGGAGCTTTTCCTTAACTCCCGCGACGAGCACGTGCAGCTGCTTATCCCCTTTACTCGCGGTGACGTGGTGGCGCGCCTCCACGCGGAGGGTACCGTGCGCAGCGAGGAGTACTCGGGGGAGGGCACGCTTGTCGACGTCCGCCTCCCAGCTTCCGTCGCCGCCGAGCTAGCCGAGTTCCGCGTGGAGGATTCCGCTTAGGATTCGGCGCTCGGGTGGGCCATAATAAAGGCTCGTGAGTATCTTTTCCTGGGACGTCCATGGGGACGGAAAAACTATTAAACCGGGTGCGGTTGTCGCGCCCGAAGAACGCTTGAGCTGGGGCCGCACCATTGGCATCGGCATGCAGCATGTCGTGGCCATGTTTGGCGCGACGTTGCTTGTGCCCACGCTGACCGGTTTCCCGGTCAACACCACACTGCTCTTCTCTGGTCTGGGAACGATTCTGTTCCTCATTATCACGCGCAACCGCTTGCCCTCCTACCTGGGCTCGTCTTTTGCGTTCATTGCACCACTGACCGCCTCGCAGCAGTATGGAATCGGTGCGCAGGCCGGTTCGGTTCTCGTGACCGGCCTGGTTCTTGTGCTCATCGGTTTCGCTGTGAAGGCCGCTGGCCGCAAGGTACTTGACGCAGTCATGCCACCCGCGGTCACCGGCGCCATCGTGGCACTCATCGGCCTAAACCTGGCGCCTAACGCGGCCTCCAACTTCTCTAGCCAGCCTCTCGTGGCTACCGTGACCCTGGCGGTCATCATCTTGGCCACTGTGGCTGGCCGTGGTATGGTCTCGCGTCTGTCTATCCTCATCGGCGTTGTTGTGGGATGGGCCTTCGCGGCCGTCACCGGCAACCTGGGGGAGGGCGCCGTGGAATCTATCCGTGAGGCTGCCTGGATTGGCGTCCCGCAGTTCCACGCCCCAGAGTTCCATGTCTCCGCCATCCTGGCGGCGCTGCCGGTTCTCGTCGTCCTCATCGCTGAGAACGTCGGCCACGTCAAGGCCGTCTCCGAAATGACGAAGCGCGACCTCGACGATCTGGCCGGCGATGCCCTTATCGCTGACGGCCTCGCGACCTCCCTAGCTGGTGGCTTCGGTGGCTCCGGCACCACGACCTACGCTGAGAATATCGGCGTCATGGCTGCAACTCGTGTCTACTCCACGGCCGCGTATTGGGTTGCCGCTATCACCGCTATCGCGCTGGCTTTCATCCCGAAGTTTGGTGCGCTCATTTTCACCATCCCTACCGGCGTATTGGGTGGTGCCTGCCTAGTGCTCTACGGGCTCATCGGAATGCTCGGTGTGCGCATCTGGATGGACAACAAGGTCAACTTCAACAACCCTGTCAACCTCACCGCTGCGGCTGTGGCGCTCATTGCCGGCATTGGTAACCTCACTCTCGACGTTTTCGGTGTCACCTTGGAGGGCATCGCCTGGGGATCGGTGGGCATCATCGTGCTCTACCCGGTCATGAAGAAGCTCTATGAATCCGTTGGTGAGGGGCAAAACGCCAAGTACTAGCCACGACGCGTGCTGCCTCCGTGGGGCATGGGACCGGAGTAAAGGCACCACTTGGAGCCGCTTTCAGTTAAACCCCAGGTGAATCCGTGCAGGAAACTGCATAAGGTGCTTTTACTCCGGTCCTTTCCACTGAAGCTTCAGATTCGCAACGAAATCGTCGTTCAGCCAGACATCATCACTGCCGGGTCGAGCCTGTACGTAGTCAAGCAGCTCTCGCACCGTCTGCACATAGACCTCGTCTACAGTATGAGTCGGCCACGTGACGTTTTCGGGATGAGTGAAATCTGCCTTTCCAATTGGATAGTCTCCAGCTAGCTGATCGGCCCAGAGGAGTGAGGCAACTCCGTGATGGAGCGTATCGGTATCGAGGTCGCTGCGGAACCGGGTCAACGCTCCCATGACTTCGTAGCCCAGAAAGGCCAATCCTTGTTCGCGTTCAGTCTCAATTGCCAGCACGGTATCGATGGCCAGCTTGTGCCTAATGAGCGCGACGACGGTGAATTTCGGTTCTTTCCACATGCCCTCGTGCCGGTAATGATTCTCGGAAGCGGTAAAGCTATCCAAGCGCGGGGCTAAGCATTCCGCAATCAGCGCCAGATTCAGCGCTTCGATGCCGAAGTCTGAGGGCGTTATGGGCTGGTCGGTCATATCATTGACACTAACACAGCGGGTCACTTCCTCGAGCGCCGATGAAAAAGATGCAGAGTCCGAGACGCCCCAGAAAGGCGAAACAAAAAGCTCCCGCCACCCTCAACTGTGAGGGAAGCGGGAGCATGCGCTTCAAGCGACGAGGCGCTGTTTAGGAAGCGTCGAGGTCCTGCTCGATGAGGCCAGCAATCTTCTCAACAGCCTCTTCGTTGTCGGAAGTCACGGTAACCTCGTCACCCTGCTCGGCGCCGAGAGCCATAATCATCAGGGAAGAAGCAGCATCGGTCTCATCCTCATCCTCGTCACCAACGAGGGTCAGGAAGATGTCCTCATCAAACTCAGCAGCGGCATCAGCGATGATGGAAGCCGGACGTGCGTGTAGTCCGACGGAGGAACCAACCTTGACGGTCTTAGAAGCCATGATGATAGTCCTTTCGACTTAAAGATTTTTCGTGATTACAAGTGTACGCGCCTTCTGAGAAAGACGTCGCAGATTTATGCGGCAGCCTTGGCGGTTTCTGCCTTCGCAGCAGCCTCTTCGGCGGTCTTATTTGGCCAGAACTGCTTCATAGCGATGACAGCGATGGCCGCCACCACCACACCCGCGAGGATGGCCACGAAGTAAGCCCATGCAGGCTCGATTGCGAAGATGACGAAGATGCCGCCGTGCGGAGCGCGGGACATGACACCCAGCGCCATCGACAGTGCGCCGGTGACCGCACCGCCCAGCATCATGGACGGGATGACGCGAAGCGGGTCGGCGGCAGCGAACGGAATAGCACCTTCGGAGACGAAGGACAGGCCCAGCAGCCATGCGGATTTGCCGTTCTCCTGCTCCGCCGGGGTGAAGAGGTTCTTGCGCACGAAGGTAGCGATAGACAGTGCGATGGGGGCGACCATGCCGGAGGCCATGACAGCGGCCATGATCTTCATGGAAGCTTCGTCACCGGTGGACAGACCTGCGGTGGCGAAGAGGTAGGCGGCCTTGTTGACCGGGCCACCCAAGTCAGAGCACATCATGAGGCCAAGGATGATGCCCAGCAGCACAGCGGAGGAGCCGGACATGGAGGCCAGCCAGTTCTGCAAACCGTTCATGATGGCGGCCAACGGAGCACCGAGCAGCAGGTACATGAGCAGACCAGTAATCATTGTGGCAAGCAGTGGAATGATGACGACCGGCATGAGGGAGCCGATCCAGCGCGGGACCTTCCACTTGCCAATCCACATGGCAACGAAACCAGCGATAAGACCGGTGACCAGACCGCCGATGAAGCCGGCGCCCAAGGTGACGGCGATGGCGCCGCCGGCGAAGCCGGGCGCAATGCCTGGGCGTCCCGCCAGTGCGAAGGCAATATAGCCGGAGAGAGCCGCAACAATGAATCCCATCGCCGCTTGGCCGATAGCGAAGAGCACGGCGCCAAGGTAGAGGCCAAGGCCTGAGTGCTTGAACGTGATTGTTGCGCCGTCGACCACTACATCATGGCCAGGCAGGTTCGTCAGCGAGTAGTCGGTGGTGATGGCCTGCCATCCGTTGGCTACGTCGTAGCCACCAAGCAAGAAGCCCAGTGCCAGCAGAAGGCCGCCAGCGGCCACGAACGGCACCATGTAGGACACGCCGGTCATGATGGCTTGCTGGATGCGCTTGCCCCAGCCAAGACCCTCGCCTTCCTCTTGGGCGTTAGAGGAAGCTGCACCAGCAGTGCCCGAAACCTTGGGGGCGTTCGGGTTCTTCGAAGCAGCAATAGCTTCGTCGATCATGACGCCCGGCTCATTGATGGCGCGCTTGACTCCGGATTCGATGACCGGCTTACCTGCGAAGCGCTCGCGGTCGCGTACTCCGACGTCGGTGGCGAAAATGACGGCGTCAGCAGCCGCGATGATGTCAGCGGGCACAGCGGTGTTGTTGGAGGAACCCTGCGTCTCAACGGTGAGCTCGACATCATTGCGCTCTTCGGCGGTCTGGGTAAGGGCATCAGCAGCCATGTAGGTGTGTGCGATGCCGGTGGGGCAGGCCGTCACAGCCACGATGCGCGTCTTCGGCGAATCCTTGGAATCGCTGGCGGAGGCAGACTTGGAATCTGAAGCTGGGACGGCGGCAGCGCCTGCGGCTGCAGAAGTTGCTGCCGCAGCTTTCTTTTGTGGCTTTTCAGCGTTGACCACGTCGAGAACGAGCTTGACAATCTCGTCCTTGGTTTGTGCGTTGCGCAAAGCCTCAAGGAAGTCCTTCTTCACCAGCGCGCGGGCTAGCTTCGACAGGATCTTTAGGTGTGCCTTACCGCCGCCTTCTGGAGCGGCGATGAGGAAGACTAGCTGTGCGTCACCGTCGGGGCCGGAGAAGTCGACGCCACGAGAAAGTCGGGCAAAAGCTAGAGTTGGTTCGGTGACTGCTGCGGAACGGCAGTGCGGAATAGCGACGCCACCGGGAACACCTGTACCAGCCTTGGCCTCACGGGCAATGGCGGGCGCGGCGAGCTCGTCGACGCTGCTTGCTCGGCCGGTTTCGTGTACCAGCGTGGCGAGGTTAGTAATGACAGATTCGACGCTGTCACCGAAGTCGGCGTCGAGCGCCACGAGATCGGTGGTAATGAGATCGGATGCCATGTTTGTGCACTCCTAACAGGTGCTAGAGGGCGGACACTGCAGAAACTGCAGTCTGATCGATATCGAGTTCTTCTGGGGAAGGAAGTTGAGTTCCAGGCAGGGACGCGGCCGCCGAACCATAGGCAACTGCCTGACGCAGTGCCTCCTCGTAGGAGGAACCGTTGCGGCGTGCAAGGATGTAGCCAGACAGGGACGAGTCACCGGCACCCACTGTGGACTTCACTCTGATTGGCGGGGGAGTAGCGACCCATGCTTCATCTGCGGTGACGAGTACGGCGCCCGCCCCGCCGAGGGTGACGAGCACCTCAGGGATGCCGCGGCCGACAATGACTCGTGCGGATTCCACAACACCACTGAAGTCACCCTTTTCTGCGGTGGCTTCCAGCGCTTCACCATCGACTCCTGCAAGTTGGCCCAGCTCGAGACCATTGGGCTTAATGAGGTCAGGCGCAGCGGTGCTGAGGTTCTCTCCCAAGGCCACCATGGGTGCGTCGGAAGTGTCCACAGCGACGCGGAGCTCTGGGTTAGCGGAGCGGGCGACTGTAATCAGTTCGGTGTACCACTCGGTGGGGACTCCCTTCGGAAGAGAGCCGGCCATGACGAGCCACTCGGCCTGTGGCGCATACTCCTTCAGTGCAGCAGCGATAGCGTTGCGGTCCTCTGCCGTCAGTGTGGGGCCGGGGCCATTGAGCTTCGTCGTACGACCGTCAGGTTCCGTAAGGGTGGTATTGGTGCGAACAGCCCCGTCAATGGGCACTGCATGGACAGGGATTGAGTCTGCGGCCGTGAGAGCGAGGAAGTGATCGGACGCTGCCGCCGGCAACAGGGCAAGGCTGTCGACGCCTGCCAGTGTTACCGCGTGGGTCACGTTGACTCCCTTGCCACCTGCGACATGGGAGACTGATTCGGCGCGGTGAACGGCACCCGGACGCATGGATTCATTAAGAGAGATCGTGGCGTCGATACTGGGGTTGGGGGTCAAAGTAAGGATCATTCTGGAAAATCGTCCCCTTTCGCAGTGTGCGTATATTGGGCTCCAACACGCTTCGCGGCGATTCATGTCACGACGCGGGTTGCCCCAGTCAGCGGAAAATAGATGTTGCTTCTATTCCGATTGTTGTCCGATTGTGCCCGAATGTCAATAGGATCACTGTGGTTTTCGTTGCATTTTCATCCGACTTGTGATGATCTGGGGTAGAGAAAAAATCGTCTCCGTTAAGGAACTGAGTCATGGAAACCGCATCCCCATCCACTATTAAAGGAACCGGAGTTGTCGCCGGTGTTGCATATGCTGAGGCAGTGTGGGTTCGCCCCCGTCCAGAACTGCCCACGGCCGGTGAAACCATCGCGGAGGACAAGCGCGATGCTGAGTACGACCGTTTTCTGGAAGCCGTCGATGTCGTGGCCAGCCGCCTAGAGCAGCGAGCTGCTGGTGCCGAAGGTCAAGCTGCCGAGGTGCTCGGCGCCACGGCCGGCATGGTCAAGGACCGTGGCTGGCACAAGGCAGTGCGCAAGGGAATCCGTGGTGGCAAGAACGCCGAATACGCAACCGTGGGAGCCACGGACAAGTTTGTCACGATGTTCGAGGCTGCTGGCGGTGTGATGGCTGAGCGCACGACGGACTTGAAGGACGTACGTGACCGTGTGATTGCACAGTTGCGTGGTGAACAGGAACCGGGCCTGCCCATGGTTGAGGGAGAGGCGGTGCTGCTTGCCGACGACTTGGCACCCGCCGATACCGCTACTCTCGATACCTCCCATATCAAGGCTCTCGTCACTGAGCTCGGCGGTCCGACCAGCCACACGGCAATCATCGCTCGTCAGCTTGACATTCCCTGCATCGTGGCAGTTGGCGCAGATTTGCGCACCATTGAAGCTGGAACCCAGGTCTTTGTCGACGGTTCAGTAGGCACGGTCGCCTTGGGTGCTGACCGTGAAAGCTCTCTTCAGGCAGTGGAGGAATACCGCGAGAAGGCTGCACGCGTTGCTCAGTGGCGTGGCCCAGCGCAGACCAAGGATGGTCACCGTGTGCAGCTGCTCGCTAACGTTGCCGATGGCAATGCTGCACGTATTGCTTCGGATTCTCAGGCAGAAGGTATTGGTCTGTACCGCACAGAGCTCTCCTTCCTTTCCGCGAGCGAGGAGCCAACCGTCGACGAGCAGGCGCGAATCTACGGCAAGGTATTCAATGCCTTCCCCGATTCCAAGGTTGTTGTTCGTACACTCGATGCGGGCTCGGATAAGCCGATTTCATACGCCACCCTCGATTCTGAAGAGAATCCGGCACTGGGCGTGCGTGGTCTGCGCGTGGCTCGCGATAACGAGGCGCTGCTTACCCGCCAGCTTGATGCTATCGCGCAAGCTTCAGCCAATCGTGGTGAGGAGGCAACTACGTGGGTTATGGCTCCGATGGTCGCCACTGCTGTGGAGGCGAAGTGGTTTGCAGACCTGTGTCGTGAACGTGGGCTCACTGCTGGAGCCATGATTGAGGTTCCTGCAGCAGCTCTTATGGCAGACACCATCATGCCGCACTTGGACTTCGTGTCCATCGGTACGAATGACCTCACGCAGTACACGATGGCAGCAGACCGGCTGTCCCCGCAGCTGGCCTACCTGACCGACCCATGGCAGCCTGCTGTTCTGCGCCTTATTCAGCACACATGCGTGGTGGGACGTGACAACAACGTCCCGGTTGGTGTGTGTGGTGAGGCGGCAGCTGATCCGATGCTGGCCTGTGTTCTTACTGGTTTGGGTGTGACCTCGCTGTCGGCTGCATCGACTGCTGTCGCTGGCGTTGGAGCACAGCTGGCTGAACTTACCTTCGAGCAGTGCGAGAAGATGGCGGAAGCCGCCATCAATGCGGAGGGCCCAGCCGAGGCCCGTACGGCAGTTATTGCTCTGCTAGAGGAATTCTAAATACGCCCACCGTGCCTCTAACGTGATACGAAAATCCGCCCCAGCCCTTGACTATAAAAGAGAAGGGCTGGGGCGGATTCTTGCTGTCGCTAAATCGGAAGGTCGAGCCGAACCGATAGGCAAAAATTTCATGCCCCGGTGAGGCTCTTTATTTGTCCTTGGCGATGATGACGTCGATGTCGTGATCCTTGAGAGCCTCGATGAAGGTCTCAGGTGCAGCTGCATCGGTAATGACAACGTCGATGTCATTGAGTGAAGCAAAGCTGACCAGGTAGTCGTTACCCAACTTGGAAGAGTCGCAGAGAACAACGACTCGATGAGCGTTAGTCACGAATGCTGATTTGATCGCAGCTTCTTGAGAATCAGCAGTGGATAGACCATGGTCGATGGTCAATGCGTTGGTACCAATAAAAGCAACGTCGGCGCGCATAAGTGCCATAGTGCGAAGGGCCGTATCGCCAACGACGGCTTGAGTAATGGCACGAACGGTACCGCCGAGCAGCTGCACGTCAGAAACCCCATTGCTGGCTAGAGAAAGGGCAATGGGAAGACTATTAGAGACTATATTGAACTGTCCAGCAGAGAAGCGCTGCCCGATCAGGTCAGCGAGGGCGTTAGTCGTTGTGCCTGCGTCGAGGAAGATACTGCCGCCATCCGGTAGCTGATCAAGAGCAGCTCGTGCAATAGCCATCTTTGCGCCAGTTGCAGAGCGTTGGCGCGTGTCCAGAGTGAACTCTGCGGTCTGAAAGGACTGGGAGGCCACAGCGCCGCCGTGGACGCGGTGAACAACGCCTTCGCGGTCGAGGACAGCAAGGTCTCGGCGGATGGTTTCGGCTGTGACGTCGAACCGTTCAGAGAGTTCGGTGACGTTGACTCGACCTTCCACGGCGGTCAATGAGGCAATCTGGCGACGGCGCTCTTCGGCGTACATAGTTCCTCCCTTTGAGGGGCTCCATGGGGTTGGTCGCTGCGCCAAGTCGGAATGGAGTAATCCGCGAGGCGGCTTAGCGGACGGAGCAACACGCGTTGCTGTGATGTTCCCATTCTCCCATTGAGTGCGGGCAAAACGGAACTAAGCAAAGAGAACTACACATCAAAAAGGCTTAATTTCTTGCCTAAACTGGCTCTGTACAGCGAATTTGGGAATCTGTGATCTTGGCCGCTAAACGGGCATAAATCGGACATCTACACACACAAGGGGGTAGGAGAAAAGATAAAACCCGCTCGATATGTCCACATGGAGTGAGGCAAGAAGGGTAAATCGAGCGGGGTAATGATAGGTGGAGGAGAGGCGGGTGTGTGAGGGTTAGAGCTTGCGGAACACCGAGACAACCTTGCCCATAATTTCCGCCTCGTCACCTTTAATGGGTGAATATGCGTCGTTGTGCGGAAGGAGCCATACGCCAGAGGAGTCACGGTGAAACTCCTTGACGGTGGCCTCTTCGCCGTCGAGAAGAGCCGCTACAAATTCGCCCTCTTCCGCTACGGACTGGGAACGGATAATGACCCAATCGCCATTTAGGATTCCGGCATCTTGCATGGAGTCACCTACAACCTGCAACATGTAAAGTTCCCCATTTCCTACGATGTCATCCGGCATTGGGAAATAGGTGTCGATGTTTTCTTCCGCAGTTATGGGGGAACCTGCGGCGATGCGACCTACTACTGGGATGTATGTCGGCGCCGAAGCTTCCTCAGGAATATCTCCAGTTGCAAATTCGACGACGTTTTTGGTGGCGCCGGTCTTGCGGCCGGGTTTCTTGGAATCGTCAGCGTTAGGGAAGTGGCGAACATCGACGGCGCGGGGCTTGTTGGGATCGCGGCGCAGGAAACCCTTCTCTTCGAGTTGCTTGAGTTGGTAGGCCACAGAGGAGGTGGATTGAAGTCCGGTGGCATCACCAATCTCGCGAATGCTTGGCGGATAGCCACGCAGCATCACGGCATCGTGGATCACTTCGAGAATGCGGCGCTGGCGAGCGGACAGAGATTCGAGAGTGGGTTGGTCGCTCTTCTTTGCTTTGCGGGCCATGTTTTCTCCTGGCTGACTCGAGGGATGGCGGTAGGGGTGTTTCTAGGGTGACGTAAACGGGGTAGAGCATTTCGAATGCCTGTCTCCTTTCTAGCATGGAAAGAAAAAATGTTCGACAGTTGCCACGCAAATATGGACAAACTTTCGAGAGGGTGTTATAAATCGAACATACCAACTAAATCGAACGATTGCGCGATGGCGGTGTTCGAAGGTGTCGGAGCGGTTTTCTACACTGTAGTCATCATCGTCAGCGAATGATTGCACTCTGAAAGGTAAGAACATGGCTATCGTACTTAATACCCCGAACAAGCATGGCTTCTCTCGCAATGAGGGAAGGATTTCTCGTCCTGAAATTGTCCCGCCAGCAGCTGTGTGGGAGCCTGCGGTTGCACAGTTTGCGCCGCGCCGCTCGCTACAGACTTCGCCTAGTGTTCGAACTTTATCTCCACTAGATAGAACACAAGAGCGTGACGTTAGGCGCTCTCGCTATTGTGCTTCTAGCGTAAAGTCGGGCTCGAACCGCCGCTTAGGAAACTCGAACGTAGGTAACTATGTTCTTGGTGCAGTCTTCGGTGTTGCTGTATTCGTCGGAACCGTGTGGGGCGGGCTGAGCATCGACAGTGAGGTGTCGTCGGCACCGACAACATCGCCCGCTACAGTGGCAACTTCGCACTAGGGACTATCAGAGGACTGGTAGGTACCCAGGCGGGTGAGCAGTGAGTAGACTACGAGGCGATAAGCTGCGTCTTGCCCGCTGATTGTAAGACGGTCCTTTTTTGGGGCTCGTTCACTCGGAAAGGCGCATTTGTGTGACCACGAGGAAGGATGCCGAGCCGTGTATTGCCCGTTCTGTCACAATGAACAGTCGCGCGTTATTGACTCTCGCGTTGTTGATAGTGGTACCTCGATCCGCCGCCGTCGAGAATGCACTGCGTGTAAGGGTCGTTTTACCACTGTTGAAAAAGCCGTTCTGCTGGTGGTTAAACGCAATGGCCTTGCCGAGCCATTCAGCCGTGACAAACTTATTCGCGGTGTTCAGCGAGCCTGCCAAGGCCGCGACGTCAGCGACGATGCATTGAAAAAGCTGGCGCAGGAGGTCGAGGAAACCATCCGCAGCCACGGTTCCTCTCAAGTCAATGCCAATGACATCGGGTTGGCTATCTTGGAACCCTTGCGTGACCTTGACGAGGTTGCCTACCTTCGTTTCGCCTCGGTGTACAAGTCCTTTGAAAGCGCGGACGACTTTGAGTCAGAGATTCGTCTCATGCGCCGTCGAGATAGGGACTCTTTCTAACGCAGTTTGTCGGTTGCCTTCTGCACACGGCGCAGTGATACTGCGTGAGCGGTGCCTAAACGCTGTGCAAAAAGCGATACGCGCAGCTCCTCGATCATCCAGTAGATGTCCTTGACCTCACGCGTTTTTTCACGCCCCGCAGGTATAGAACGCAAACGATTGGCCAGGTAAGCCTTGGCCTCGTCAATGTCAGCCTGGCGGTCAGCGTCTCGGTCCGGATCGAGGTTCATGTCCTCGAGACGGATCCGTGCGGCCTGGATGTAGCGTGGGAGGTGACGCAGATGCTGAATGCCGTGGACCGTTAGAGCATTGGACGGAAGCAGGAACTCGAGTTGCGCGCGTATGTCGTCGATAGCTGGTCCTTCCCAGTGCTTCAGTTCTGCCGAGAGGTTGGAATACTCTGCCAGGCCCGGAGCAATAGCTACTACCGACTGTCGCACGCGACCTGGTACCTCTGGCTTAACTGCGTTGAGAAGTGCGGTGAATTCCGCAGGACTGCGAACAGGGCCGCCCTTCTCCATCATGATGTCCCGCACGGCGGCGACACGGGCATCATTAACGAGACCATCTGCGCCTCCATGTGGGTAGGCATCAACAGCAACTCGTTGTTGCAACGGTAAACCCTTGACCATCTGCTGTGTGCTCACGGAAATCTCACGGAGAAGAAGAGTGAGTGTAGTGGTGATCATCGAGGCGTCGGCAGCCGCCTTGGTGGGATGCACTTTAAGGGCGACTCCTTCCTTGGTCGCCACAAGCGCCGGGTAGGCAGTGACTTCATGGCCATCTACCACGGTGGTAACTTCCTCATCAATGCTGCCCAAAGTGTCGTCGGACCATTCCTTGACGGCCTTGGATTCAGATTTGCGGCCCACGCGGGATACCGAGGAGGAAATATGGCCTGCTTGCCGCTGGACTAACGCCTTGAGATCACGATCGGAATCAATGATTTTGCCGCGTTTATCCACCGCGGCGAAATTCATACGCAAGTGCGGGTCCAGCTGGTCAGGGCGGAAATCACTGGCATTGATGCCCTGCCCACCTATCTCTTGTAGAACTGCTGCGAGCTGCTCGGTGATGCGCCCTTCGTAGGGCAAAAGCTTGGGCAGTGCTCTCTCAGCAAATTCCGGTGCCGGGACGACAGTACGGCGCAACGCCTTGGGCAAGGAACGAATGAGCTCAGTAACGAGTTCGAGGCGTAGGCCAGGAACGAGCCAATCGAAGCCCTCGGCGTCGAGGCCTGCAAGCAGCGGCACAGGGACCATGAGGGTGACACCGTCCAGGGGATCACCAGGCTCGAATTTGTAGGAGAGGTCGTAATCAATACTGCCCTTGAGCCAGCGATCCGGGAAGGCCTCCTCCGTGACATCGTGGTCATCGTCGAGAAGCTTTGTAGGGTCAAAGTCAAGCACATGCTTGTTCTTCTGTTTCTTCCACCAGGAGTCGAAGTGCTTCGCCGTGGTGATATTCTCCGGGATGCGCTGGTCATAGAAATCGAACAACGTGTCTTCATCCACGACGAGTCCACGCCGACGGGCCTTTTCCTCGAATTCTGAGGCCTCGGCGAGTTTGCGCTTATTGTCATGGAAGAAGTGGTGGTGGGTGGTCCAGTCGCCGTCGACAAGCGCATTGCGAATGAACATATCGCGAGCCGCAGCCTGATCCACATAGTGGTAGGGCACCGTGCGATCAGCCACGACGGTGACGCCGTACAGCGTCGAACGCTGCGTCGCCACTGCAGAACCGCGTTTGCGAGACCACGTAGGATCAGAATAGTTGTGCTTAAGCAGGTCTTTTGCCAGCTTTTCTACCCATGCTGGGTCGATTGCGGCGACATCGCGTGCCCACAGCCGAGAGGTCTCGACTAGCTCAGCAGCCATAAGAAACTCTGGAGGTTTCTTTGCTAGCGCGGAGCCTGGAAAGACAAGGAAGCGGGTGTTCCGCGCACCAATGAATTCCTTGGAATTGCCGTCGCGGGCGCCAATGTTGGAGAGCAATCCAGACAGCAGAGACATATGGATGTCATCGGGGCGCCGCTCTGTACCTTCCTGTGCCTTCCACCCCAGTTGCTTGGCCACGTCACGCAGTTGGCGCACGAGGTCGAACCATTCGCGGATACGCATATAGTGCAGGAAATCCGCTTTCATCCGCTTGCGGAAGGCATTGCCGCTCATCTCCTCGCGGGCTTCCTGGACAAAGTCCCAGAGGTTGAGCATGGACAAAAAGTCTGAGGTCTTGTCCTTGAACCGGGCATGGGATTGGTCCGCTTGAGTTTGTTTGTCCAAGGGGCGCTCACGCACGTCTTGGATGGTCATGGCGGCGACAATGATCATGACGTCGGTGAGGCACCCCGATGTATTGGCTTCCACGAGCATGCGGGCCATACGCGGGTCGACTGGAATGCGCGCCAAGTCGCGTCCCACGTGAGTCAAGACGGGAAGGCCATCTTTTTCCTTGTGTTGGAGCGCACCCAGTTCATGCAGGAGGAATAAACCATCGCGTACAGCTTTGGGCTCGGGAGGCTGGACGAATGGAAACTCTGAGATATCGCCAAGCCGCAGTGAAATCATCTGCAGAATGACGCTAGCCAGATTGGTGCGCAGAATTTCCGGGTCAGTGAACTCTGGGCGGGAGAGGAAGTCCTGCTCGCTGTAGAGGCGAATGGCAATGCCGTCAGCCACACGTCCACAACGGCCGGAGCGTTGGTTAGCACTGGCCTGGGAAATAGGCTCAATAGGCAGACGCTGGACCTTGGTGCGGGTGGAATAGCGCGAAATGCGCGCGGTGCCGGTGTCCACGACATAGCGAATGCCGGGAACAGTCAGTGAGGTTTCGGCAATGTTGGTAGAGAGCACGATTCTTCGCCCGCGGTGTGGGCTAAAAACGCGGTGTTGTTCTTGGTTGGACAGTCGTCCAAAGAGGGGAGTGACTTCTACGCCGCGCCAGTGGCGGCTCTCGATGGCTTCCATAGCATCGCGGATATCGCGTTCACCGGGAAAGAAACATAGGATATCGCCTTCGCCTTCGGCCATGAGCTCTTCGATGGCCTCACACAGGGCGTCCAAGGGATCGATATCAATGGTTTTGCCACCAGATTCAATCTCCAATGGACGGTAACGGATCTCTACCGGGTAGGTGCGTCCGGAGACCTCGATGATGGGGGCAGGTTCACCATCGGCGTCAGCGAAGTGTGCGGCAAAGCGCTCTGGGTCAATAGTGGCAGAAGTGATGATGACCTTAAGGTCTGGCCGTTTAGGAAGAAGCCGCTTGAGGTAGCCCAACAAGAAGTCAATGTTGAGGGAGCGCTCGTGGGCCTCGTCGATGATGATGGTGTCATAGGCGTTGAGGAAACGGTCGCGCTGCATTTCTGCAAGCAAAATACCGTCGGTCATGAGCTTTACGGCCGTGGTGGAGGACACCTTGTCATCGAAGCGAATGGCGTAACCAACAGATTCCCCGATGGATTGATCGAGTTCGTCGGCGATGCGTTCAGCGACCGTGCGGGCGGCAAGACGGCGGGGCTGGGTGTGCCCAATGAGACCACGGCGCCCGCGGCCGAGCTCCAGACAGATCTTTGGAATCTGAGTTGTCTTACCGGAACCAGTCTCACCGGCAATGATGACCACCTGGTTGTTCGCGATGGCCTCGGCGAGGTCCTCCTTGCGGGCGGTAACGGGAAGCTGCTCTGGGTACGAAATTACCGGCACACCAGCGTCGATGGCGGCCACGCGCTTTTGTGCTGCGGCAATATCTGCGCCAATTGCTTCGAGGGCCTTTGGGGCGCGGGCTTTACGGAGGCGGCGGCGGAATGCGCGTTCATCACTCAACGAAACGTTAGTGAGAGCGCTATAGAGTTCATCGCGAGTTGCAGTCATAATCGCCCTAAAAGTCTACTCGTTCATGGATCATCGTGAAGTTGTTGGTACGCTCGTGTTGTCTGTGTGACCAAAGATGTAAAGGACACAAGTAATGACTAATCCCTTTGACCCTAAATCGGAGGACAATTCCTCCAACAACGGTTTCGGCAACGGCGCTAACAACGGTGCTGGAAACAACGGTGGATTGCCGCGTTATGAGACGACAAACCACCCGGAAGACCAGGCAGGTTTCGGCCAACCTGGCGGATACGGCGCCAACGGCGGCTATGGCTCGAATGAGGGTTTCGGTGGAAACTCTCAAGGTGCGGGACAGCCAGGCGCTAACGCCTATGGCGCAAGCCAAGAATATGGCGGCTATGGTGCCTACAACACCGGCCAACCAGGCTACGCTGGTGCTAACTATGGTGAGGACGGCAGCTACGCAGGCCCCGGCCCGCAGGCAGGCCCAGCCTACACCGGCCCAGTGAGCGCTATCGAGGCTATTAAGTGGGGCTTCGGTGCTGCACTGAAGAATCCGGTGCTCTGGATTCTGGGTGCTTTCGTGGTCGGAATCGTTCAGGTTGTTCCACAGATTTCTCTGAGTATCGTTCAGCAGAACGGCGATAGCGTGGAAACAGGTCTGACTGTTAATTTCCTGTCGTTTCTCGTGAGCATCCTAGCCTTGGTAATCAGTTTGATCGTCTACCGCTTGGCATACCGCGAAATTGACACGCCTAAGCCGACGTGGGGCACCCTCTTCCAAGGTATTCGCTGGGTGCAGCCGTTGGTCGTCAACCTCGTGCTGGGTGTGCTTGCGGCTATTGCCATGGTGATCGCCATTGTCGCAATCTTTGTCTTGGGCTTCGGCGGTGCTGCGGCGACGGGCTCCGGCAGCATTGAACAACTCGAGGAAGGCCAAGTCCTGGCCCTCGTGGGCTCTGTGTTTGGCGGACTGATTGTGGTTGCACTCATTGCATTGTTCATTCAGCCTTTCTTCACCCTTATGCCGTGGTTGGCCGCGGATACCTCCTCCATCGGTGAGGCATTCTCCCAAGGCCTGAAGTTGGGCAAGCAGAACTACAGCCACATCCTGCTGCTCCTCGTGCTGTCGGGCCTTCTCGTTGCGGCTTCCGCAATTACCCTGGGCCTTGCACTTTTGATCATTGCTCCGGCAATGCAATTGGCCACGGCGCATCTATGCCGTCAGTGCCAGGGGCGCTACGCACCGGCATCTTAAACAGGCATCCGACCTACCGGGCGGTTGTAAACGCCACCTCTTTCTTCACGCGTCAAAGCGTGGCGGCAAGGAGGTGGCGTTTGTCGTTTTAGTCGTGAGGGGGCGTGACAGGGATAAGTGCGCGTGAGCGTTCCACCGCTGTCTGGTAAGCAGAGGTGACCAGTGAACCGAAGGCGTGAAATTCTTCGGCGCGCGCTGCGGACGACCGGAACGTCAGGCCTACCTGTCGCTCGGCGGTAACGGCAGGTGCAAAACGCGCTACTGCGAGATCAGGGCTCGTGCATTCGGTTGCCAGCGCTGACTCGGGCACGAACGTGGTACCGAGTCCGCCCATGACGAGCTGCAGAATGGTGGTGAGTGATGAGGCGCGGGTGACTGCATTCGTTGCTTCGGAGGGGTTAATCTTGGCCCGCCGGCAGAGGTCGAGCGCCTGGTCGCGGAGGCAATGGCCATCATCAAGCAGTAATAAGTCGAGGTCTTCGAGTTGCTTCAGAGTGAGATCGGAGCGCCCTGCTAGAGGGTGCTTGGAGGGCGTAACGACAGTAAAGTGCTCAGCGTAGAGCGGAACTTCCACCATGCCGGCGGCTTCGGTGGGAAGGGCCGTAATGGCGAGGTCGATCGTGCCCTCACGAAGTTTGTCGAGCAAGTGTTGAGTCTGCTCTTCCACGAAGCGCGGTTCGAGTTCGGGGTAGACCTCCGTGATGGACTGGAGGAGTTCCGGGAGGATATACGGCGCGATAGTGGGGATGACGCCAATGGTCAAGGGGCCGGTAAGCGTGCCATGAGCCCCGCGGGCGCGGGCGAGGAAAGCATCGGAGGCCTCAAGTGCTGCTTTGGCAAAGGGGAGGAGCTCTTCGCCGACGGAGGTGACGATAACCTTTCGGGTAGAGCGCTCGATGAGTTGTATGCCGAGGCCTTGTTCCAGGGCGACGAGGGCTTGTGAAAGGGAAGGCTGGGAGATGTCGAGTTTGGCTGCTGCGGTTCCAAAGTGTTTATTCTCCGCGATGGTGACGAAGGTGCGCAGCTGGGCTAGCGTCGGACGATACTCCTTATTGTTCATGCCTATAACTCTAACACTTATAAATAAGTCAAACTATTGACTTGTGAAGAAACTGTTGGCATACTTGGCGAGTGAGTGGCTATGCGCCTGCGTGATGGCACACTGGCGTGTGGTTGCAGAGATTTGCATCACAGTTTCTTCAAGGAGTTGACCCTTTCTATGCCTATCCTGACCGTCGGCGAAAAGTTCCCCGAGTTTGAGTTGACCGCACTCAAGGGCGGCGACCTGCACGACGTAAATGCGAGCCAGCCGGAGGACTACTTCGAGCAGGTGTCCCTCGATAAGTACCGTGGCATGTGGAAGGTTGTGTTCTTCTACCCGAAGGACTTCACCTTCGTGTGCCCGACTGAGATTGCTGCCTTTGGCAAGCTGGATGAGGAATTCCAGGACCGCGATACCCAGATCCTCGGCGGCTCCACCGATAATGAGTACGCACACTTTAACTGGCGCGCTACCCACCCGGAACTCAAGGAAGTTCCGTTCCCGATGTTCTCCGACATTCGCCACGACCTGATTCGTGCCCTCGGAGTGGAGAACGCCGATGGAGTGGCAGACCGCGCCACTTTCATTATCGACCCGGATGGCGTTATCCAGTTCGTCTCCGTGACTCCAGATGCTGTGGGCCGCAACGTTGATGAGGTTCTGCGCGTGCTCGACGCACTGCAGTCGGAAGAGGTTTGTGCCTGCAACTGGGAGGCTAACGATCCGACGAAGAACATCAACAAGCTGGACGTCGTTCAGTCCGCCCTCTAACCAGAGGCCGCTGTCTAAACAGGCTAAACAGAGAGCTCTCGAAAGGAGATCCTCAGTGTCTATCGATAACTTGAAGTCCGCACTTCCGGCTTATGCCAAGGATCAGAAACTTAACCTTGGTACTCTTTCCCGCACCACCGAGCTTAACGAGGAGCAGCTGTGGGGCAGCCTGGTTGCTGCTGCAGCCGCTACCCGCAATGACCAGGTGCTCAAGGAGATCCTGGAGGATGCTCGCGAGCACTTGAGCGAGGAAGCTATTGACGCCGCCCTCGGCGCCGCCACGGTGATGGCCATGAACAACGTGGCCTACCGTGCGAAGAGCTGGTTGGGTGATGACTATGCACAGGTGAAGTTTGGCCTGCGCATGAACATCATCTCTAAGCCGGGCGTGGACAAGGCCACGTTCGAGCTGTGGAACACCGTAGTCTCTGCCATTAACGGCTGTGAGCACTGCCTGTCTGCCCATGCTAAGACCCTGCTCGAGGAAGGCTTGACTAAGGAGCAGATTTGGGAAGGCATCAAGGTCGCTGGCGTGGTCCAGGCTGTAGCTCAGGCGCTGCAGGCTGAAGCAGTACGCAATGCTTAAGAGGCGAGCTTTTACTGCTTAATCCTCGAAACGTCCCTCACCGTAGTCACGGTGGTGGGACGTTTCTGCATTGTGGGGGCGCTGTTGAACCTGTGTGACAGGGCTAGCCCACGACTCCACCAAAGGCAACACCGATGCCGTAGGTAATGGCCAATCCCAAGGCGCCACCGATAACCAGTCGCAGAACAGAACGGGTAGTGTCGGTGCCTGCGAGGCGGGCGGAAACATATCCGGTGACGGCGAGGGCGACGAGCGTGACAATGGCGACGGTAAGCGCTGCTGTTTCCGCCGGAGCGAGGAAGATGGACAGCAAGGGCAGGAAGGCGCCTGCCAAGAAAGACACAGCTGACCAGAATGCCGCATGCCACGGGTTGGTGAGGTCTTCACCGTCGATGCCAATCTCTAATCGCAGGTGTGCCTCGAGAAGCCTGTCTTCGGCGGCAATTTCACGCGCTGCAGTGTCTGCAGTTGTCCTGCCCATGCCATAGCTGGAGAGCATGGTTACCAATTCCTCGTGCTCCTGCTCGGGAAGCTCTTCGAGTTCGCGTGTTTCTTTGGCGATCATCATCCGCTCGGAATCGCGCTGGGCAGAGACGGATACGTATTCGCCAAGCGCCATCGAGGCGGCGCCGGAAACGGTGGCTGCGAGACCAGCAGTGAGGATAGCGCTTGCCGACGCCCCCGATCCCACCACGCCTAACAGAAGTGCGGCGACGGAGACAATACCGTCGTTAGCGCCGAGCACCCCGGCGCGCAGGGAATTTAATCGGGCGTTGTGGGACGCGCCGTGGGGTTCATTGTCATGAATGGTCATGGCCCGCTCCTTTACTCAGCTCAGGTTCTCAGTTGTCTAGAGAACTTCCAATAACCAAGTATCCCCGCTGGTCACAGGCTTGTAAAGCGTGAGTAGGCTAAGCTGAGTGGTGGTAGCGCAGCCTTAGATGAGGTGGATTTAGCTAGCCTTAGATAACAGTTCCAGTCCATTCGCCGCAGGACATGCCGTCAACGGAGAGGGCCATGGTAAAAACCTGCTCCTGCAGTTCGAAGTGAGAAGACGGGACGGTCACTGCCAGCGCTTCTGGGGTGTAGGTGTATTCATAATCCACCGTGCGTTGGATATCGCGTTCGTCTTCCCCGAAGGATGCGATGGTCATGGATTCTAAGTGCTCATTGTCGAAGCGGATGGTGAGTTCGAGATTGACTGTGTGGAGGGTAAAGACCACGTCACGGTGATGGGGTAGACCGCCGAGCAGCCAATGCACCGTGACGGCTTCTTCGTGCGTGTCGAAGTGTACACCGGCGAGACGGATGTTGGTGGCTGGAGAATCTGGTCGAGTCATAGCGCCACCCACTGTACTCTTTACGTGAAATTGAGCGCGTAGTATTCAGGCTTTGTCAGGTGGAGTCTATTAATGTTCCGCTGAGTGTTTAGTACTCTACGTGCAGCTCAGACAGGCGTACCTCGCCCGCCTCATCCGACGCGTCCAAATCTACGGTGCCGACGATCTGGTAGGAATTGTCGTCTTCAGGATCCTTGAGGATTTGGCGCACAGTCCACGACCGCGATCCTGATTTCGCTGACGTGTCGCCCTTGTCGAGGACAAAGTACTCCGGTCCACGTGCAGCCGGACCGACGTCGATATCGTCGTAATCGTCGAAGTATGCGTCGAGGGCCTCGCCAAAGTCCGGAATCTCTTCGAGATAGTCCAGCAGCTCAGCCAGCCGATCTTCCTTCTCCAAAGCGAAAAGCTGGGCAAGTCGGAAGAAGTAATTGCGGACCATGATGCTGAAGGCACGTTGGTTTGCGGTGAGCGCTGTGGGATCCTCCACGCCGAAAGCAAGCTCTCGGTCTAGATCCTTCTGGGAGATAGGGGAGTCTTCGCCGGCCATTTCCGCCCATTCATCGACCAGGGACGAGTCCACCTGGCGGATGAGCTCACCGAGCCAGACAATGATGTCCTCAAGTTCCTCGGTGAGGTACTCCGCAGGGATGGACTGCTTGAGCGTGCGCCAGGCGTCAGTGAGGTAGCGCAGGATAACACCCTCCGAACGAGCGAGGCCGTAGGTTGCGACGAGGTCCGAGAACGTCATGGCGCTTTCCAACATGTCGCGCACTACTGACTTAGGCCGCAGTTCAAACTCTTTAGCCCACGGATTCGTCTGGCAAAAGGTCTCATATGACTGTTCGAGTAGCTCTTCCAAAGGCTTTGGCCACGTGATGTCTTCCACGATGGCCATGCGCTCGGTATAATCTACGCCCTCAGCCTTGAGCGCTGCAATTTCCTCGCCACGTCGCTGCTTTTGCTGGGCAATGAGCACCTGGCGTGGGTCATCGAGCACAGACTCAAAAACGGAAATGACATCGAGGGCATAAGTCTCCGATTCCGGGTCAAGCAGAGTCAATGCCGCCAGTGCGAAGGGGCCCAGTGGCTGGTTAAGAGCAAAGTCGCGCGGCATCTCGCGCACCACGTGGTAGGGACGGCCATAAATGTCGAGCCCCTTGGTGGACTTTTGGACCACTCCGGAATTTAGCAGGCCGCGGAACAGGCTCAGCGCGGTAAGAATGTCCTCGTTCTGACGAGCACGGGTGTTGTGACTGGTGCGCAGCAGGTGCTTGAGATGCTCATAACCGTTGCCGTGGCGGGCTAAGACGTTGAGCAACATAGAGTTTGAAACCCGGAACTGGGAGGTGAGCTGCTCCGGTTCGGCGTCGATAAGCCTGGCGTAGGTCTTCTCCGACCAAGAAACCTCGCCGTCGCGTGCGGACTTCTTCTTCAGCTTCTTCAGGCGCGCCGGGTCATCGCCCACGCGGCGGCGAGCCTTGGCATTCTCAATCTCATGCTCAGGTGCCTCAACGACAACCGTGCCTTCCGTATCGTAACCGGCACGCCCGGCGCGGCCTGCGATCTGGTGGAACTCACGAGACTTAAGGATGCGCTGGCGAGTGCCGTCATACTTGGCCAAGCCCGTCATAAGTACCGTGCGGATGGGGACGTTGATGCCCACGCCCAAGGTGTCCGTGCCACAAATGATCTTGAGCAGGCCCTTTTGTGCCAAGCGCTCGACTAGGCGGCGGTACTTGGGCAACATTCCCGCATGGTGCACGCCGATGCCCTTGCGCAGAAGCTTGGACAGGTCCTTGCCAAAGGTCGTGGTGAAGCGGAAGGCACCGAGTTCAGCGGCGATAGCTTCCTTTTCTTCCGGCGTGATGATCTTTGACAACGAGGTCAGCGCCTGGGCGCGCTCGGAGGCCTCGCGCTGGGAAAAGTGCACCACGTAAATGGGAGCCTTACCGGATTCAAGGAGCTCTTCGATAGTCTCGTGCACTGCGGAGAATACGTAAGAGAAGTCCAATGGAACTGGGCGGGTGGTGCCAGCCACGAGGGTAGTGGTTCGCCCAGTGCGCTCAGTAAGGTCCTTTTCCAGCCACGCGGTATCACCGAGGGTGGCAGACATGAGGAGGAACTGGGCCTTGGGCAGCTCCAGAAGTGGTACCTGCCAAGCCCAACCGCGGTCTGGTTCGGAGTAATAGTGGAACTCATCCATGACCACTTGGTCGATGGCGGCCTCAGCGCCATCGCGCAGCGCAATGTTGGCCGCAATCTCCGCAGTAGCGGCGATGATGGGCGCAGAGCCATTGACGGTGGCGTCACCTGTCATCATTCCGACATTCTCTGGACCGAAGATCTCACACAGGGCGAAGAACTTTTCACTCACGAGCGCCTTAATCGGTGCGGTATAGAAGCTTCGCTGCCCTCGAGCAAGCGCAATGAAGTGCGCGGCGTTAGCCACCATGGATTTACCGGAACCAGTCGGAGTGGCGAGGATGACGTTATCGCCGGCGAGGATGCCAAGGGAAGCTTCTTCCTGGGCGGGATACAACGAAATACCCCGGCCGGAGGTCCATGACTGGAAGGTGTCCCAAATGGCCTCATCAACCATAGACTCGGGGACTTCGGCGAGATCGGGCAACATCTGAGAAAGGTTCACCAGTCCCACCTTAGGCGAAAGCACGAGTGACCACGTACTGAGACCGGCCACTCATGACGGCAGAAAATGGGAAAGGGGAGTGCGGGAAGTGAACTACGAACTACACGTCGTCGCCCATGTCAGCATCTCCAGAGCCGAACTCAGGGCCTTCGTTTTTGCCGAAGTTATCCTCACGGTCGTCGATATTCTCAGCGAGAATATCGGGATCGTCGTCGAGGCCCGCGAGGAAAGCTTCGAAGTCCGCGCCAATCTCCTCACCAGTAGGCATGTGTTCTTCGCCCGGCATGATGGCTTGTGGATGGCGCTTACGGTAGCGCTCCATGTACGCGTCATACTGCTCTTCGAGCTGGTTTACCACGCCAGCGATTTCTTCTGAATCGACGACCTGTTCTTCCAATTGCTGGTTGATGCGGTCAACGTCGGCTTCAAGGCTGCCCAGCGGAATGTTGAGGTCTACTGCGGACGCGACGGAATCCAATAGGCGAAGCGTAGCTGCCGGGTACGGGGATGCCGCCAGGTAATGCGGCACGTGGGCGGTATAACCAGCGACGTGGCGACCCTTCTTATCCAAAGCACGCTCGAGGTAGAGGGCAGCGGCCCCCGGAACCATCATCGTGGACTCCATGCGCACCATGGAGTTAAGTAGTTCAGGTGCATTTCCGTGTGCAGTGACAACCGTGGGCCGAGTGTGCGGCACCGGCATCGGGGCGGAGTAGAGCATGACGGTGTTCTTGATATCGAACTTTTCCACCAAATTGACTACGGCGTCTGTAAACGCCTCCCACCGCAAATCCGGCTCTGGTCCCGAAAGCAATAGGAAAGGTTTCCCAGAGTTATCGCGCAGTACCTTGATGCCGAGATCAGTGTTTTCGATCTCCACGGTGCGGTCATGATCAATGGTCACAGCCGGACGGCGTGAGCGGTAATCGATAAGCTCGTCATTGTTGAAGGATGCCAACTGGCGGTTCTCCAAAGCAGCCTTCAGGTGGTCCGCGCTAGCCTCCACGGCCTGCCCGGCATCGGCGTAGCCGTTCATAGCCACGATCATGGTGGGGCCGTTGCCTTCAGTGGAATCGTCTTTGACCGCCGGAGCGGGGTACTCCAGCTCATACATGCGGCGCTGTTCTTCCTGCATGGTGTAGTGACTCTCCCTTCGTGTCCGGCGCTTAGTATCGAGCGTACGGACTTCATCAGCGTTCTGTGGCATGCAACGCTATGGGGCTGCCGCCTATTCCCAGCTTCCCTCCGGCTCGACAAAGTCGATCTCACATGCGAGAGGCTGGTGAAAACTCGTGTTGATCGATCTAGCATGCCACAGAAGCAAAGATCGTGCCACGCTCTGCCCCGTGGAGGTACCAATGAGCAGAGCCTGCACTGTGGATAACTTCACCATTGTGGCTTCCACGGGGATGAGTCGGGGAGGTTTATCCACAGAAATGACAGGAACTGCAGCACGGTTCTGGCGTGGCTGTGGCGCCTGCTTCAGGCTGAAGGCATGAGTTCTTACGCAGCACACACAGACAACATCCCACCGATTACAACCCCTGGCCACCTACTTGCGAATATCCCAGGTCTCCTAGGTTTCTATCCCGCGGAGTCGGTCATTTTCATGGCCATCGATACCACTCCACGAGGGCCTGCCATGGGCCCCATTGCGCGTGTCGATATCGCAGACGCTCAAGAGGTTCTTCCAGATATAGCCGCCGCGCTTGCAGAGGAAGCCCGTGAAGGAATCTTTGCTTTCCTCGTCTCGCATCGCCCGCTAGCAGAGCTCGCTGAGATTTCCTGCTGGCTCTACAACTTGGACCGAGTCCGCGATGGCATCGATATCGACGCAGCATGGCACGTGAGGGAGATTGCGCGCGGCGAGCACTATGCCATGCTCCACGGCATGGTGAGTACCGATGGTAGTGGTCCAATGAAAAAGTGGGTTGAGGGGACGGTGCCGGCGCTTACCGACGCCCCCACGATGCGCTCCTGCGTGGACCATAACGTCGTTCCGGAACTCAGCCGCGAGGACTTCTTTTCCACCTTTGCACGGGGAAACACTCACATTGATGGCCTCGAGGCGGAAGCCCTTGGGCGGCAAGCGCGCGATAGTGCGACGAGGTTGCGTGCGCGCGTAGCGGCTGCGACAGGGACCAAGCGCAAGGAGCTCGTTGATAGCTTTCTGGATGATGTTCGCTGGACGCTCGGCACTGTGGCTACGGTCGAGGAGATAGCCCACGATGTCGATATGCTTCAAGCATGTGCGGTGTGGATGTCAACCACCTGGACCCGGGACTTGGTGGTCGGTGTATGCACGGATGCAGGGGAGGAGGCCGCAAGTCTCTTGTTAGCGACTGCGCGCACATTTGACGGCGAAATCAGAGCGAATGCGCTGACACTGTTCGCGCTGGCGCAGCTAAACCGAGATTGGGAGATCTATGCAGGGCCCGCATTGCAGACGGTGGCAGAGGAGTTCCCCAGCCACCGCTTAGGCTCACTGCTGTGTCGGGCCTACCGCTATGGGCTGCATGACAAGATGCGTGACACCATTCGCAGCGGGGCCGACGAGGCGTACAACACCGCTGTCGGCCCAGCAGACAAAGGCCCCAGATCCTCGGCGACCTCTGCACCCTCAGTAGTTAGCGGTGTGCCGAGTGAGCCCGCTCGCCGAGCTGCCGGGTGAAGTCCCAGGCATCGCTGACAATGGTGGTGAGATCCGTGCGGCTGGGATTCCATCCAAGCTCGGCCTTGATTTTGTCGGAAGAAGCCACCAGTGTTGCCGGGTCTCCGGCGCGCCGGGGAGCTAGCTCTGCCGGGATCGGGTGGCCGGTAACCTCGCGGCAGGTCTCAATGACCTGCTTGACGGAGTAGCCATCTCCAGAACCCAAGTTATAGATGCGGTGGGTGCCTTCAGTGTTGGTGCTCAGCGCTAACACATGAGCATCCGCTAGGTCACGGATGTGGATGTAATCGCGTACAGCGGTACCATCAGCAGTATCGTAATCGTCACCGAAGATGAAGATCTTGTCGCGGTGCTCCAAAGCCACCTGCAAGACAAGCGGGATGAGGTGGGTTTCGACCTCACGGTTCTCACCAATGGTGCCGTAGGCACCCGCCACGTTGAAATAGCGCAGAGAAGTAGCGCCCAAGCCATAAGCTTTGGCAAAAGACGTGATCATGTCATCGATAGCGAGCTTTGAAGCACCGTAAGGATTGGTCGGCTTAGTCGGCATCGCTTCTGTAATCGGGACCTGCTCCGGCTCACCATAGGTAGCAGCTGTCGAGGAGAAGACGAGGTTCTTCACATCGAACTCGCGCATGGCGTTGAGAAGCGTCAATGTGGTGACCACATTGTGCTGCCAGTACTCTGCCGGTTTCTCCACGGACTCACCGACGAGAGACCGCGCGGCAAAGTGAAGAACGCCCTCGAAACCGCCCTCGGAAAGAACGGAACGAGCCGCATCCGCTACGTCACCTTCCACGAGACGGGCCTGCGCGGGAACGGCATCCCGATTGCCGGTAGAAAAGTTATCGATGATTGTGACGTCGTGGCCTTCTTCCACAAGGACCGCAGCGCACACGCTACCGACGTATCCAGCGCCACCAGTGACCAGAAGCTTCATAGCTACTTCACCTCGACGCGAATTGCGTGGGCGAGATCATCGACTAACTCAATCGTCTTACCGTCTTCGGTGCTCAGCGTGATGGAGCCGTTGTTATTCACCACGGTCACCGGTGAGCCAACCTGAAGTCCGGACGCATAAAGGTCACGGAAAGTGGAATTATCCGCTTGGAGGACCTCGTTGATCTGCACGATTGTGGCTTCAGTTTCTTCACCCTTGGGCAAATCGATAGCTCGGGTTCCTAACTCGAGCTCAGCCGGGGAGGCACCGAGCTGTGCCAGACCCGGAATGGGGTTTCCGAAAGGCGAGCGAGAAGAATCTTCGAGAACTGCGACGACGCGCTTTTCCACTTCCTCGCTCATGACATGTTCCCAACGGCATGCCTCATCGTGAACCTGGTGAATATCCAGCCCCAGCACATCGGTCAGCAGGCGCTCAGCGAGGCGATGCTTGCGCATTACGTTGGTAGCCAACTCGCGCCCTTCGGCGGTGAGATCAAGGCTGCGGTCAGTGCGCACATGAAGGAGACCGTCGCGCTCCATTCGCGCCACAGTCTGTGACACAGTAGGGCCAGACTGCTCGAGGCGCTCTGCAATGCGGGCACGCAGCGGGATGATGCCTTCTTCCTCGAGCTCGTAAATGGTCCGCAGATACATTTCCGTGGTGTCGACTAGGTCCCTCACGTGGGCTTACCTTTCTGCGTTATGGCGGTTGGAGTGGGCACAGAGCGCTAGCAGCGGCTAAGACAACATTCTAGGCGGATACCTCGGGTGTGTATCTGCCATGCAGGCTTTCTGCGTCCACATAGGTTTAGGCGCGGTAATAGCAATCTATTAAGAGAATAACTTAAACAATAGCGTATTCCGTGGCTCACAGAGCGCTAGTTGCTCCAGCGTTGGCTCGGAGTTTTATTGGGGAGGTGGAAAGGAGGTTGGGCGCGAAACGACGAAAGCCACCGAGCGTCGACCTCCCAGATCCCGTGGTTAGTCGACACAGGATAGGAGGGATGTCTCGATGGCTCACGCCACATCTGTGGGCCGTGACCGCTGGGTGGCTCGTAGCTAGCTTTACTTAGAGTGCGTACTCACGGAGGCGGTCGGCACGGTTGCCATCACGCAACTTGGCCATGACCTCACGCTCAATCTGGCGGACGCGTTCACGGGACAGGCCGAACTTGCGGCCAATCTGGTCCAAGGTGCGTGGCACACCGTCATCGAGGCCGTAGCGTAGGCGAATAACGTCCTGCTCGCGCTCTTCCAAGGAACCAATGACAGAGCGGATATCAGAATGGCGCATGGAAGCAACGACTGCAGTCTCAGCGTCAGTAGCCTCAGCATCCTCGATGAAGTCACCCAACGGGGCCTCTTCATCGGTGCCTACCGGCATATCGAGGGAAACCGGGTCACGGGACTGGCGCAGCAGCATCTCAATCTTGGATTCTTCGATGCCAGATTCCTCAGCCAGCTCCTCGTTCGTCGCCTCACGACCCAGAGACTGGTACATCTCACGCTTGATGCGGGAGAGCTTGTTGACCTGCTCCACCAAGTGCACAGGAAGGCGAATGGTGCGGGACTGGTCAGCCATGCCGCGGGTAATGGCCTGGCGAATCCACCACGTGGCGTAGGTGGAGAACTTGAAACCTTTGGCGTAATCGAACTTCTCCATCGCACGAATAAGTCCCAGGTTGCCTTCCTGGATGAGATCCAGCAGCGGCATCCCGCGGCCGGTGTAGCGCTTTGCCAGGGAGACCACGAGACGCAGGTTGGCTTCAAGGAGGTGGGAGCGAGCCTTCTTGCCTTCACGGGCCAGAATCTTCAGGTCACGCTTCTCGGCGCGGGTCAGCTTGTCCGCATTAGCCAGCTTGTATTCGGCGTAGAGACCCACCTCGATGGCCTGGGCCAGTTCAACCTCGTCCTCGGCGCTCAGCAGCGCGGTTTTGCCGATGCCATTGAGGTAGACGCGGACAAGGTCCGCAGACGGATTGTCATTAGTTTGGTTACGGCGTGAGCCGCGATCTACTTCCTGTTCTTCATCGAAAGTGGCAGCTGCGGTGCCAGTGGCGGTGTTGGCTGATGTGTGGGTCATCGTGAAGCCTCCTGAGTTGTTCGCCGGTTTCAAGAGTTACAACGATGCTCCATGCGGTTGAGTTCCCTGAAAAGCTGGGAATGCTCAAAACAGCGCAATCCCCGCGGTAGGACTCCACCTTTTTGGGGGAGTCGCACCGCGGGGAGAATATGGGCTCAGTGGCACGTTAGCGATGGTGGGTCAACACACCCGCCTCTAGCCACGCACGGCAACGAGGTATCGGTAAATCGTTGGCTCCGAGACTCCGAGACATGAGGCTGCCGCTGCAATCCCGCCCTTGAGGAGGAAGAACCCTGCGTCTTCCAACTCGGAGACCACCTGAATACGCTCGTCGCGGTGCATGCGTGAGACATCCGTTGTCTGCTTGGAAATTACAGAGTCGAGCATTGAATCCAGCAGCTGCTCAACGTTTGTTCCCAAAGACTCGCTGATTGGTTCTTCGGCAGGTTCTTGTTGATCCGGAACCACGGCCATGGGGCGCGGGGGCTGAGGCGAAGCCCCAGGATAACCGCTAAAGGCCTTTTCCTTGTCGAAAGCTGGATCCTCAGCGTTGCCAATGAGGGTATTGGCGGCTTCGCGGATGTGAATCAACTCCGAAACGTCGACGTTGATGCACAGCATGCCACGCATGTGGCCGGTTTCATCGCGTATGAAGTAGCTGGATGATTGGCAAATTTTGCCTTCGGCGTTGACCGCTCGATATCCGGTCATCATTGGGACGGCGGCGGCATCGCCCTGTTTCATGAACCAGAGCGCAAAATCTGTAACTGGGCCACCAAGCTCGCGGCCGGAAATGTGATTATTGGCAATAGCAATGATGGACCGGTCGGGTACATCGAGATCATGGAGAACGATCTCGGTATTAGGGCCCATGGCCTGACCGAGAAATTCGACGAGTGGTATGTACTGCTCGAGGATATTTTCTTCGGAGGCATGGCTGCTAGAGAGATTCATTAGCTGAAGCATGTCCTTATATTCCTGTCAGTTTATAGAGAAGTTACCACACGAAAGCGGTGAGCCGAGTGAACACAAGCCGCAAATTGCTGTGCTCACCCGGCTCATCGATTCTTAGGAGGGCTCTAGCCGCATACGGCGACTGGCGGGTGGACTGCTAGTGCCAGACCGCCTTGCGACGTCTCACGGTATTTGGCGTTCATATCCTTACCAGTCTTGTACATGGTCCAAATCACTTCATCGAGGGTTACGCAGGGCTTGCTTTCCCGCTCGAGGGCCATGCGAGCTGCAGTGATGGAGTCAACAGCAGCGACAGCATTGCGCTCGATGCAGGGGACCTGAACCTGGCCTAGGACTGGGTCGCACGTTAGGCCGAGCTTGTGTTCCATGCCAATTTCTGCGGCGACGCACACTTGCTCTGGGGTGGCGCCCATGAGCTGTGCAAGACCACCAGCAGCCATGGAACAAGCGACGCCTACTTCGCCCTGGCAGCCCACCTCAGCACCTGAAATGGACGCGTTCATCTTGTAGAGGGACGCAATCTGGTTGCAGGCGAAGATGTAGTCGGCAAACATTTCTTCAGTGACGGGTTCTACGAACCTGTCGTAGTAGGCAAGCACTGCAGGAACGACGCCGCAGGCACCATTGGTCGGCGCGGTCACGACTCGACCGCATGCTGCATTCTCTTCAGAAATGGCCAATGCAAACATATTGACCCAGCTCAGGACATCGAGACCATCGTCGTGATGATCGCTTTGTTCGAGGCGACGCTTCAAGGCCGCGGCACGACGTGGTACGAGTAGTGAACCGGGCAGCGGGCCGTCGGTCGAAGAGCCGCGTTCAATGCCGGTGAACATGACATCGCGCACCTTGCCAAGATGCTCAGTGACTTCTTCTTGTGAGCGCAGTGCTAGCTCATTAGCCAGCCCGAGCTCGGGCAGCGTAATTCCATTGCGCTCACACAGCTCGAGCATCTCTTCGGCGCTGGAGTACGGGAAGGGGATATCCACCTTGTTTGAACCACGCATTGCGAAGTCTTCTTGCTTGACAATGAAGCCGCCGCCCACTGAGTAGTAGGTCTTGTGGAGAATGTCTTCCTCGCCAGCGAAAGCAATGAGACACATACCGTTTTCATGCATCGGGAGGTATTCATCGTGGAAGAAGAATCCTCCTTCCTTTGGGAAATCAACCTCATGAGTTCCACCGAGCATGAGCTTTTCGCTACTGCGAACTTGTTTTACGAACTCGGAGATGCCGTCGATGTCAACGGTTTCGGGCTCTTCACCGGCGAGGCCGAGGAGGATGGCCTTGTCGGTGGAATGGCCGATACCGGTGAGGGAAAGTGAGCCGTAGACGTTAGCTTGCACTCGGGTGACCTTGTCGAAGAGGCCTTTTTCTTGCAGTTCGTCAACGAACGCCTTGCCTGCCTTCATTGGCCCCAGCGTGTGGGAGCTGGAGGGGCCGATGCCAATCTTGAACATATCGAAGATGCTGATGAACATTGTTCTTTCCTTGAATCCTCTGAGTGTTTCTTGTGGGGCCAGTTCTTAGAAGGCCTGGACGATGGAGTAGATGATGGTGGCCAGTGCAACCAGGCCCATCACGAATACGAAGTAGTTGGAAGCCTTGCCCTTGAAGCGCTGTAGTGCAGGAACCTTGTGGATGGCGACCATCGGGATGATGAAGAGCATGATGGCAATCGTCGGGCCACACAGGGTTTCAATCATGCCGAGGATGGAGGGGTCAGCCCAGGCAACGAGCCAGGAGGTGACCAGCATGAAGATGAGGGTGATGATGTTGAGCTTGCGCAGGGATTTGGCGTCATCCTTGTTGGCCTTCTTGCTGCCCTTGATGATGAGGCCCTCGAAACCTTCAGCAGCACCGAGGTAGTGGCCGAGGAAGGACTTGGCCACGGCAATCATGGCGATGATGGGAGCAATCCATTGGATGATCGGGGTGTCGAAGTGGTTTGCCAGGTAGGACAAGATGGTGATGTTCTGGGCCTTTGCTTCAGCCAGGTGCTCAGGGGAGAGGCTGAGTGCACAGGAGAAGACGAAGAACATGACCACAACAACCATCAGGATTTCCGAGCGAAGCAGAGTCTTGCTGGCCTTAACCTCGGCGTACTTGCCGTAGGTCTGGCGGCGGTCAACTGCGAAGGAGGAAATCATCGGCGAGTGGTTGAAGGAGAAGACCATGACGGGTACGAGGAGCATCAGGGTAACGCCCAGGCTGTGGCCGGAAGCCTCGCGAGCGACGCTCAAGTCGAAGGACTCAAACAGAGCGGTATTCCACTTCGGGATGAGGTAAATGGAGAGCAGAACGAGGACACCGATGAAGGGGTACACCAGGTAAGACATGACGTGAACGACGACGTCCTTACCCATGCGGACAATGAGGATGAGGCCACCAACCAGCAGCAGCGAGGTGAGCCAGCGATCCGGTGGTGTGATTCCCAACTGGTTCTCCAGGAAGGAGTTGACCGTGTTGGTGATGGTCACCGAGTACACGAGAAGGATGGGGTATACCGACAGGAAGTACAGGATGTTCATCAAGACGCCGGCCTTGATGCCGAAGTGCTCCTCGACGACGTCCGTGAGGTCACCGTCGGGCTTGGAGCTGGAGAGTACGAAGCGGGTCATGCCGCGGTGTGCCCAGAAGGTCATGGGCAAAGCAATGACGGTCATGATGAGGAGCGGGATGATGCCGCCGATACCGGCGTTGATGGGGAGGAAGAGGACGCCGGCGCCAATGGCGGTGCCGAAGAGGGAGAGCATCCATACGGTGTCTTCCTTATTCCACTTCGGGGCGCCTTCGCGTCCTTCAAACGGGGTGTCGATACCGGGGACGGAAGATGACTGTGCTGATGAAGGAGATGAACTCTGTGAGGTCTTGAGAGCCTCAGGCATCTCTGCGTGGTTTTCGGGGTGTTGGGCCTTGTCGTGATTGTGTCGCAATACTGAGTGAGACATTGTCTTTCCTACTGTCCTAGTGGTCGATCGAAGCGATTGGGCTTCCACAACCTTGTAGTGAGAAAAGATTCTCATCTGCAATCTTGTTGTACAGGGCGTGAGAATGACTCTCACACTTACTGCGTATACAGCCCGTTTGCTTCGCTGTGTCCTCAGTATAAGCCGGAAGTGGTGAGGAATGATAATAAATTATCGCAGCGGAAGCAGGAAAATTATCACACTCGCTGAGTTTGCTTTTTTAGTTCTTTTATGTATTGTTCAACAAAATTGGACGGCTGGACTTTAAAACTAGGTCTCTACCAGCACTGTAAATGGTCCTTCGTTCACCGAAGACACACGCATCATGGCGCCAAACTGACCAGTTTCGACGCTGAGTCCACGCTCCTTCAAGTGGGTAACAATGGCGTCGATGACCGGTTCTGCTTCGTGTCCAGGTGCAGCATCAGACCAGGAAGGTCGCCGCCCTTTCGCGGTGCGACCATAAAGCGTGAACTGGCTAACGACCAATACTGGGGCTTGAGCTTCGAGTACTGAACGCTCGCCTTCCAAGATGCGGAGCTCCGCGATCTTGCGCGCCATTTTCTCCGCACGAGGGTGCCAGTTGTCGAGGTCCTCAGTGGAGACACCAATGAGAGCTAAGAGCCCGCCAGTGTCGGGACATTCGATTGAGCCAACGGTGTCTCCATCAACGGTTACTGAAGCTTGGGACACACGGGTTAATACTGCACGCATGGTGGGCGAAAAGTTACCTTTCTAATAAAGCGTTGACTGCGATTGTGTATAGCAGCTAGTCGGTATGTGAAAAAGCCAGCAGCTCGGTCGGGATTAGAAGACCGTGGCGGATCAGATCGACGATGGCGGGGAGGGCGGCGTCGACAAGCGCGGCTTCGTCATAGCCCTGCGCGGCAGCATAAAGCTCGATGGTCTCGCCAATGCTCAAACCGTGCGGGTTTAGGCCGGCCACAATGGCAGCTAAGTGCTCGTCCACATCATGCTGCCAACGCGGGCCATCGGTACGGGTAAGGCGCAGTGCTGCGCGTTGAAAACCCATACCCACCTCAGTATCGGGAAGCGCCACATCCTCACGGGCAACGCCCGGGCGCAGCTGTACGTGTGCGTCTTCCAGCTCGCCGGGCACAAGCCCACGCAGCCACTCCACTCGGGCAAAGTACTCTTCGACTTCGGGCCCGAGCGGATCGACAACCGGCTGGGTCATGGTCTCCGCCAAGATATCGGAGGGCTCATCATCCCCAATGCGCTGAATGGCTACGAAGCCAAAGCCAATTCCGGTGACCTCATGGTCATGGAAATGCTGCAGCCATTCCCGTGAACGCTCTTGGCCAAGGGGGCTTCGCACATCGATTGACTCATCGGCCAACCACGTGGACACGTAGAGGGCAGGATCAGCCACGTCGCGCTGAATGATCCAGGCAGCCACCCCGGTATCGGGCAACCACGAGGCAACGCGCTGTTGCCAGGATTCCTCACCCTGGTGGACCCACGCAGCCAGCAGGTGGGCGGTACCACCTGGGGTGAGATGCTCCGCGGCGTGCGAGACCACGAGCTCACTAGCGCCATCAAGGTTGAGGCCGGAATCGCGGTAAACATGGCCCACCTCCGGCAGCCCCACGACGAAAGGCGGATTGGCCACAATACGGTCGAAGCGCTCCCCGGCTACCGGCTCAAACCAGGAGCCTAGGCGCAGATCCACACGCGGAGTTGCACCCGCAGCCGCGACCGTGGCGCGAGCAAGATCAAGTGCGCGCTCGTGCACGTCTGTTGCCACGATGCGCTCCGCAGAATCCAGCTGGCCCAGCAATTGCACACCGGAGCCAGTGCCTAGATCAAGCACGGAGGACACCGGGGATGTTGGGGTGGAATGCAGTAGAGAAAGGCTTGCAGAACCTACGCCCAAGACATGGTCAGGACCCGGCACGTGCTCCACCAAGGAAGCATCGACATCAGAGAAGACCACGCGGTTGCGTCCCACTATGATATGCGGGCGGATGTCGTAGGCGATGAACACGGTGCCGTGTTCATCGGTCTGCGCTACGCCCGAATCGAGAAGTTTGGCGGCAAGGCGCGCCCCCAGGACCTCTGACAGCAGCGTGGCCGGTACGTGCTCGTGCAACACGAAGATTCGGATGAGGTGGTCTAACTCGGTAGTGCCGCTGGCACCCAGCGCCACCGCGGCAGGTTCGCCACGATGCAAAGCCTCTGTGTATTCCGGGCCCAAGTGCCCAGCTATCCCATCAGCGTTAAAGCCCGCCGTGTCGAAGACCTGGACTAGTTCGTCAGCGAACTCAGCGATGGGATGATCCGGGTACATCTGCGGGCCAAAAGGTGAAGAGTCGGAGATACTCACAAAAACTCCTTACAAAGCTCTAGTCGTCGTGGTCAATCGTGTCAGGTTGTGGTTTGTCCGGCGCGCCGGGCAACGCACCGTGGTTCTGACGCTCTAGTTGCGCGCGTTGAGCTTGCGCCATTTGTCGTGCCAGCGCAGGTTTGTACAGCGACTTCTCGCGCTTATCTTTCTTCTGCCCACGACTATTGCCAATGACAACTGCAATCCACGGCAGCGGGAAGGTCACAGCCACGACAAGAGCAGCCGGAATCCACCATTGCCAGACATAGGCCAAGACTCCGGCGATGATGAGGGAAGGAATGCGCAAGAACTGCAAGACAAAATAAATAACCTCGCGGCGATGGCGATCTTGCCCTGGGGCGAGTTTGGCTGTGGTGATGAGGTAGCGCTCACGGCCAAACGTCCGACCGCGTCGTCGCCCCGATTGTGGGGTGCGGTCTGCGTTATCACGCGAGTTCGAAGGGGTCATGGTCACAAGCGTAGCGGGAGGACTCGCCAACTTCGATACCGATACGGCATGATAGGGGGCGTGAGTACGACGACTAAGACTATTGAACGCCCAGATGTTCGCGAGGATACGTCAACCAATGACGACACCCCGAAGTTCTTTCATTACGTCAAGAAAGACCAGATCCTCGATTCTGCGGTCAACGGCAAGTACGTCGTTGCCCTGTGTGGTGAGACTTTCCCGGTGACCAAGCAAGCCAAGCCTGGTTCACCTGTGTGCCCTGACTGCGAGCGCGAATACAAGAGCCTACGCCGCCGCTAGTAACACGTCGTCTTCCCTAGAGGAGGACGAAGCGCGCTGTGTCTCGCCCGAAAAGGAGGCGCAGCGCGAGGAACGACATACAGCATCGGGTTTTGGGAAAGTAGAGGGGGATAGTCGCTGACCGTGTCGACACAGTCATCAGCACAAAGATTTGCCAATAACGGTTCACTCCGTGTGTGGCAGCGCGCCGCATTGGATAAATTCCTGGCCACCAAGCCGAAGGATTTCATGGCGGTGGCGACTCCTGGCGCCGGTAAAACTACCTTTGCGCTGCGTGTAGCCACCGAGCTTATGGCAGACCGCACCGTCGAGCGCGTCATTGTTGTGGTGCCAACGGAGCACCTCAAGGTCCAGTGGTCCGAGTCCGCCTCCCGCGTGGGGTTGGCATTGGATCCGAAATTCACCAACTCATCTGGCGTGAACCCAGCGATGGATGGCGTGGTGGTGACCTACGCCCAGGTGGGCATGCACCCGTACAAGCACCGTGCGGTGGCCTCAGCGCGACGCACCTTGGTAATCCTCGATGAGATCCACCATGCTGGTGACGCCAAAAGCTGGGGTGACGGCGTGCGCGAGGCCTACGATGACGTGGAGCACCGCCTAGCACTGACCGGTACGCCCTTCCGTTCGGATGATTCGCAGATTCCCTTTGTGCGCTATGAAGAGGACGGGGAGGGGCACCTAGTCTCCCGCTCCGATCACACGTACGGCTATGGCGATGCGCTTGCCGACGGCGTCGTGCGCCCCGTCGTCTTCCTTAGCTACTCCGGCGAGTCCCGCTGGCGTGATAGCGCCGGTGAGGAACACGCAGCGCGCCTTGGAGACATTCTTAACCCCGAGCAAACAGCCCGCGCGTGGCGCACGGCCTTGGACCCGAAGGGCGAGTGGATCCCTACCGTTCTTCAAGCAGCCCACACTCGTTTGATGCAAATGCGCCGCAACATGCCGGATGCCGGTGGCCTCGTGCTGGCTACCGACACAACCACCGCGCGCGCCTACGCGAAGATCCTCAAACAGATTTCCAACACCCCAGTCTCCGTCATCTTGTCCGACGACCCAGGTTCCTCCGCACGCATCGCAGAGTTCTCTGAATCCACGGATGAGTGGATGGTGGCCGTGCGCATGGTGTCCGAGGGCGTTGACGTTCCCCGTCTCGCCGTGGGTGTTTACGCCACCTCGGCGTCGACCCCACTCTTCTTTGCCCAGGCCATCGGTCGCTTCGTGCGCTCCCGCATGCCTGGCGAGACAGCCTCGGTCTTCCTACCTTCTGTGCCTGTTCTTCTCGGACTTGCCGAGAACATGGAGAAGCAGCGCGACCATGTCTTGGGAGGGGAGAAGAACCCCGACAAGGAAGGCTGGGACGACGAGCTTCTGGAGGACGCTAACCAAAAGAAGACCGAGCCCGACCTGCTTGAACCCTCGTACGAGTCCCTTGGCGCCGAGGCGGAATTCTCCGGCCTGCTCTACAACGGCTCGCAGTTCAACACCGGAGCTATTACCGACGAGGACGAGGATTTTCTGGGAATTCCCGGGCTTCTCGACGCCGATCAGGTCAAGGACCTCCTGCGCAAGAAACAATCAGAGGAAATGGACCGGCGTGAAGCCGAGGAAAAGGCGCGCCGGGCAGCGGAGGCAGCGGAGGAGCAACGCCGCAAGCTTTACGGCACCCCGCATGCGCCGAAGCGTGGAGGACAGGGTGGTGCCGCGGGGACGTCGGCAAGCACTGACGGCTCTGACGCGGGCGTGGTGGATGAGATTTCTGCGCTGCGCAAAGAGCTCAACACGGTGGTGTCCATCACCGCCCAGCGCACTGGCCGGCCGCACGGCGCTATCCATACCGAAGCCCGTAAGGCTTGCGGTGGCCCGCCCACTGCGCTTTGCGACGCCGAGCAGCTGCGCCAGCGCATCGAGTACCTGCGCAAGTGGTAGGTGACGCGACGCAGTGCACTCCTAGCGTGGAGCGCACCCAGCGTGGGTAACTTGGGCAAAAGTAGTAGTCAAAAGTAATAGAACGATGAGCAATAACACGATTAAGGCTTGTGGGCTGTACTTAAGGAGGCCAAGCGTATGACCGCTCCGAACGACCCTCACACCCCGGGCAACGGGAAGAATTCCGACGGCACCGAAGGCGCGGTATACCCGGCCTATGCCGGTGGTGGTGTCGGTGAACCTCAAGCCGAAAAGAAAAGCGTGATCGCTGTTTGGGCTCTCGTAATCGGCATCATTGCGCTGGTGTCTTTGCTCCTAGTTGTTCCACCGCTGCTGCTGGGGCCGATTGGCATCATCGTCTCCATCATCGCATTGCTAAAAGGCAAGAAGCGACCAAAAGAGCTGCGCCGCACCTGGATGTCCATCGCTGGCTTGATTACCTCAATTATCGCTTTAATCTTGTCCGTTGCTTTCTCGGTTTACTTGTATACGCACATTGGTTGGACGATGACGCCTGACCCTGAAATGTGTACGACCATCGATGACCCAGCGCAAAAGCAAGCCTGCATGGAAGATTCTTTGAATGGCGCTACTTAAAACTAGGTTGCCAGTGATTTCACAGGTTCTGTTAGTAACGAGGCCGGAAGCGATTGCAAACGTATAAGTTATTAAACGCGCATATTCGATAAAGAGCACGCAATTAGGGCTGCCCCAAGGAGGCCAACCACATGACCACCCCGAACAACCCAGAGAACCCGGACAACGTAAAGAACCCATTTAGCAGCGACAGCACCAGCAAGCTGCCCTCCTACGGTGAGGCAACCTCCAAGGCCAATGAGGAGCGCGCCCACGACGCATACGCCACGGACGCTAACGCAACCGCCTCTGGCGCCGGCTACCCGGCCTACGCTGGTGCCGACAGCCAGCCGGCAAAGAAGAACGCCGTTGCTATCTGGGCGATGGTCATCGGCATCATCGCGCTGCTGTCCCTGCTGCTGATTGTTCCGCCGCTCCTGCTTGGCCCAATCGGCATCATCGTCTCCATCATCGCGCTGGTCGTTGGCGGCAAGCGCCCGAAGGAGCTGCGCCGCACCTGGATGTCCATCGTCGGCCTGATTACTTCCATCCTGGCTCTCGGTGGCACCATCGCCGTCATGGCCCTCGGCGTGAAGGTCCTCGGCGACACTGGCGCCGATAAGTGCCTGGAGCTGCAGGACCCTGCCCAGCAGCAGGCCTGCATGGAGGACACCCTGGGCACCGCACCACAGCAGTAGGGGAGATACCCATACACCGCACTAAGCAACCCCCACGAGCCCCGACCACACACGTGGTTGGAAGGCACGTGGGGGTTCTTAATGTCTCGTGGAAGTCGCACTGTCACTTGGCGTCGGTAAGTGCGTTTCAGGGCGGAACTAGGAGAGGGGATTAACCCTGTTTCGATAGTTATTGAACGGTGTTCAAGATGCTGGGCTACGATACCTGCATGGCAAAAACCTCGACTGTGCTGATGAGTATCAAGATGCGTGCAAGCCTTGAAGGTAGGTATATCTCGGGCGCTGAACGCATCGTAGAACCGCACCTTGTTACTCGCGTGAGCTCAGAGCTTGCCACTCGGGCGTTGCGGCATGAGAAGGGCGTGCCGGATTCCATCAACATTGCTACGAGGGCGGTTGCAGCAAGCGACATTGCTCATGTCAGCGCCTTGAAGGTTAGTACACGGGACTGCGAGAACCCGGAGTCTGCACAAACAGCGATGATAGCCGTGCTCGCTAAGGAGAACCGAGTTTCCGAGAGCGCAGCCCGCCGAGGTATCGAGCTTCTGTACCGCACCCGCGATATGCGCGGTGCGAGCATCGTCTGCGCTGAAACCGGTGAGCGCCTAGACACTCATGGGCAACGAGGCGTTCGGGTGGGAACATTTGATTGGGCTGATTCCTTTTGTGCCGAGTCGAAGAACCATCGGGCTGATGCCGTTGCATTAGCATCCAAGGCTCTTGCTGCGCCGGGCATTGTCGCGGAAGTCTGTATTTCCGATGACCCGAGCTACACCACGGGCTATGTTGCGGTCGAAGGTTCCTATACGGCTTTGCGCAACGTCAAGGTTGAAGGCGGGGAACAAGGCGGACGTGTCTTGTTCTATTCAGGCGCACTTAGTGCGCTTCCGGCGACAGAGCAGTGGCTGCGTGAAAAGCCTGTCCTTGTGGAGGGTTCTTGGCAATGAGCCTGGAAGACTGGGCATTCAGTTCTAATGCTTCGTGGTGTGAGCGTGGTCTGGAAAGAACCGAAAGGGTCATTAGCGGTAGTCAAAGCCCGCGCACCGTGGTCGATGGGCGTGAAACGCTGCTTGCGGGATCGTCTGATTACTTGGGGCTCGGGGCGAATCGCGCGCTTGCCGACGCAGCCCATGAAGCAACGCTGCGCGCCGGGGTGGGGTCAGGAGGATCGCGTCTGACTACGGGTACGAGTGACTATCATGTCGCGCTCGAGCGTGAACTGGCTGGGTTTGTCGGTGCGCCGGTAGCGCTCGTGTTCGGTTCGGGTTACCACGCCAACATGGGAGTAATCCCTGCGCTTGCTGCAGCTGCGCGAGATTGTGGCGAGAGGCTTTCTATTTTCTCGGATGCTGATAATCATGCGAGCATCATCGACGGCATCCGGCTGGCCAAGTCGAGCTACCAAGGGGTCCGGTCATCTGTTTATCCGCACCTTGACGTGAAAACCTTAGAAGAGCAGCTTGCTGCCGATGCATCGGAGCGCCGATTGATTGTCAGTGACGGCGTATTTTCCATGTCCGGCGAGCTTGCGAATCTCCATGCGCTTCAGGAACTTGCTCGGGATTACAACGCCTGGTTGATGATCGATGACGCGCACGGGATCGGCACACTTGGCAGAAATGGACGCGGCGTTTGTGAGCATTTCGATTTACCCTTGCCAGATATCTATATCGGTACCGCGAGCAAAGCCCTAGGTGCGGCGGGCGCTTTCGTCGCGGGCAGTGAGCCACTTATCGAGCTATTCCGCCAACGTTGCCGCAGCTATATCTTCTCAACGTCCATGCCACCGTCACAGGCAGCCACCATTAGTGCGGCGTTAGCTCTTGTTCCTTCGCATGTGTCACGGCTTGCCCACGTCGTGCACAACCTTCGCCAGCGTCTGCGGGCGAACGGATGGAAAGTGGTGGACTCGCCCGCACCTATTATCGTCTTGCCGGTAGGCGCTGAGGACGCAGCAATGGAGTGTGCGGCACAGGCGGCTGAAAGGGGAGTAATTGTTTCTCCGATCCGCTATCCTTCGGTATCGCTCGGACAAGCATTGCTAAGACTTACAGCTCATGCCGACTACTCCGAGGAAGATATTGCGCTCATTGTCGATGCCGTAGGCCCCGCGCCTCAATAACGAGACCGCGGCGCTCACCACAAAGTAATTATCACGATGAGAGTTAGTTCCATCAGTGCTGCCTACCAGATGATGTGATTGCCGTTAGCGCCAAAACCTGTGGCGCTAAAGACGTTGAGAAACTCTTTGGTTAGCAGCGCTACGACTATGGCGGCAAAAGCGATAGCGCAGGCGGCGTGGAAGAGGACGGAGAACTGCGTGAAACCTGGCGCCTTGCGCGGCAGCATCTGCGAGGGTGCGGTCGAGCAGGATCCCGGTGTCATTGATGCGTTGATTCAGGGCGTAGGAGTCCTACTCGGCTTCGGGCATCGGGAACAAGGAGAGCCGGTCGTGGATCGCGAGCTCAACCTCGACATCGCGCCGGTTATACTCCACAAACGCCTGCCAACCAGCAGGGTCACTGCCAGGCAGGTTCCTGGTGCCGCCACCGTTCAACATGCAGGGGGCGGGCGTACAGAACTGTTTGATCAGCCGCGTACCCGCCATGTCCTTTTGAACGTCGAGGTCAAGAGCCGCACCGACCGCATTCAGGCTCATTGTCAGACCGAGGTAGGCCGACCACACCATCGTGCAGCGCCACTGGCTCGGGTCCAGAAACCAGGCCGCCAACAGCTCGGGGCGATGACGCTGCAGCCATGAGGAGAGCACGACTCTCCCAAACGCCGCATTATGTGCCCATTCGACTACGCCCGGGTCCACCAATGCTGCGAACACCTCGTCGGGCAGCCCACCACCGCTAGCGAGATCGACGACCTCCACCGGGCCGCCGTCGGTCGAGTAGCCGAAGATGAGCCTCCTAGCGATGAGTAGGGAGTTGGATTATTTACGCTTCATCGCTGGGGTGGTCGGACATACTGGCGCTGGCATCCACATTACTGTGAGACCTCGTGCCGCCTGGGCCGGGTCAGGTTCCTATTAGCAGTTTGAGTATGTCACTGTCTCCGGTGGCATCACCCCCGGATCATTTTCTTAACAGGGACAGGAATAAGCCATACCGAAGCCAGCGACTAGTTCCACTGTCCTTTCGGACGGCGGGAACGGACATAAACATAGCCCCGCCCACTCGGGTGGACAGGCTATGAATCTTCGGTGCCCTGGGGTGGAACTGCTAACAACGTAATGGGGGAGGCGAGGGCGGCGTCGGCAAGCGTGTGCGTCTTGTCGCTTGCCTTGGCTAGCTTGGCCTCTTAGTCGAGGTAATCGCGCAGCACCTGAGAGCGCGATGGGTGGCGCAGCTTGGACATGGTCTTGGACTCGATCTGGCGGATGCGCTCGCGGGTGACGCCGTAGACTTGGCCGATTTCGTCTAAAGTGCGCGGCATGCCGTCGGTCAGGCCGAAGCGCAGGCGGACAACGCCGGCCTCACGCTCAGACAGGGTGGTGAGCACGTCCTGGAGCTGGTCCTGCAGCAAGGTGAAGGATACGGCGTCGACAGCGATGACTGCCTCGGAGTCCTCAATGAAGTCACCCAGCTGGGAATCGCCCTCATCACCAATGGTCTGGTCCAGGGAAATAGGCTCACGAGCATATTGCTGGATTTCCAGCACCTTTTCCTCGGTGATGTCCATTTCCTTTGCCAGCTCCTGCGGGGTGGGCTCGCGGCCCAAGTCCTGCAGCAGCTCACGCTGGATGCGACCAAGCTTGTTGATGACCTCCACCATGTGCACTGGAATGCGGATGGTGCGGGCCTGGTCTGCCATGGCGCGGGTAATAGCCTGGCGGATCCACCATGTGGCATACGTGGAGAACTTGTAGCCCTTGGTGTAGTCAAACTTCTCCACGGCGCGAATAAGACCCAAGTTGCCTTCCTGAATGAGGTCAAGGAAAGCCATGCCGCGGCCTGTGTAGCGCTTGGCCAAGGACACCACGAGACGCAGGTTCGCCTCGAGAAGGTGGTTCTTAGCCTTGCGGCCATCACGAGCAATGGCGCGCATGTCACGCTTTTCCATGGGGGAGAGCTTGGCAGCCTTATCGCCTTCGGCGCGGGCCTTTTCCATCTCGTCCATGCGGTACTGTGCATAGAGGCCGGCCTCAATGCGCTTGGCTAGCGAAACCTCCTGCTCCGCGTTGAGCAGTGCGACCTTACCGATCTGTTTGAGGTAGGCGCGAACGGAGTCAGCAGACGCGGTAAGTTCCGCATCCTTACGCGCCTGGCGCAGGGCAGCCGACTCGTCCTCGTCCCAGACAGAGGAGCCATCCTCCTCGTCCTCGTCGTCAGCATCCTCGCCTTCCAGATCATCTTCGTCGCCGAACTCGTCATCATCGTCGATGTCAGCGTTGTCCGGGTCAAAGTCCAAGTCCACGTCGTCGGCAGCGTCAGCGTCCAAGTCATCAGTCTGGTCCTCGATCAGATCCTCATCAGACTCGGTTGCTTCAGCATTCTCCTCCGGAGACGTCGCCTTTTTAGCGGCTGACTTACGGACGGTCTTCTTGGCTGCCTTCTTTGTAGCCTTCTGAGCAGACTTGCGAGTGGTTTTCTTAGCCGTCTTTTTGGCGGCCTTCTTGGCAGTCTTCTTAGCTGTTTTCTTCGCAGTCTTTTTAGCCGTCTTCTTTGCTGTCTTTTTAGCGGTTTTCTTTGCCGTCTTCTTGGCGGTCTTCTGTGCAGGTGCAGATGCCTCGGCGGTGTTCTCGCCTTCACCGAGTACCTGGTCTGAAGAATCAGTGGCTGCCACGTACGCCCTTTCGACTTGCTCTCTGTGTGGAAAATATGGGGAAGCGCAAAGTCATCGCTACTAGTCCCCGATGCTAGCCCGCCTCCGAGATGAGCAGGAGAGGCGCGCCGCTCAAGATTAGGTAATCGACAGCCCAGTATAGATCATTTTCTCCTGCTGGCGGTGACTGGGGTCAACTGGGAAAGTTGAACGCTGCTCTGATTATGGGCGAATACCTTCCTTTGCCGCCATGGCAGCGCCGACAATACCCGCGCGATTGCGTAGCTGAGCAGCCACAACTGGAGTTTCAATGCTGAGGTGTTCGCCCCACTTGTCAAATTTGCGGGAAATGCCACCGCCGATGACAAACGCGGATGGGTTAAACAGAGCTTCGTATTCATAGAGCACCCGGTTCACGCGTTTAGCCCACTGCTTGGTCTTGAGGCCCTCGCGTTCCTTGACGGCGGAAGACGCTTGGTGCTCTGCCTCCTGCTCGCCCACAATGAGGTGTCCAATCTCAGTGTTGGGGAAAAGTTGGCCGTCGAGTAGGAACGCAGAACCAATACCTGTGCCGAGCGTAAGGAAGATTACCGGGCCTGTGCGGGCCACGTCGTCACCATAAGAAACTTCGGCGAGGCCGGCTGCGTCGGCGTCGTTCAGCACCGTAAAAGGCGTATCAAGGTACTGGCTAAACAACTCTTGGGCATCGATGCCAATCCAGGATTTGTCAATATTGGCGGCACTGCGAACGACTTGGTCTTTGACCACAGCGGGCATGGTGATGCCCACGGGGCCATCCCAGCCTTTCTCAGTGACTATCTGTGCAATAACTTCGGCAACTGCCTCCGGAGTGGCTGGCTTGGGAGTAGCAATCTTGAGGCGGTCTCCCACGAATTCTCCAGTGGCGAGGTCTACTTCGGCACCCTTGATTCCGGAGCCGCCGACATCGATACCGAAAGAGTGGCCCTCATGGTGAGGCGCTTGGTGCTGTGAGTGTTGCGCAGTCATGGTGACTAGTTTAAGCAACTGTCCCGCATGATGTGCGGGCATTGCGGTGTCATTTTGGCGTGGTATCGACGACATGGGCGGCGCCTAAAAGAGGTGTAGTTCCTTCTATGTGAGGTGGATCAAGGTAATTTTTCCTGGCCGGAAAAGCCACGTGAAAAAGTCACTGTACTGGGAAAACATTTCCGGAGTGTGGTGTGGGGGTGGAGGGAATTCTGCCCCCGCGGCGAGGCGAGTGTGACAGTAAGGCGTGCGTGGTTTAGGATGCCGTCGATAAATACACATTCCCATCGATCTGACACACAGGGGCGAACACTATGGCCACCGATTATGACGCACCGCGTCGCCGCGCTGAAGACGAGCTTGAGGCTGACTCCCTCGAGGGCCTCAAGGCAGCAGAAAACGATAACAACGGCATGGACGATGACGGCGAAATTGTTGAGGCATTCGAGCCACCGTCAGTTGACCTGACCGGTGAAGAGCTCAACGTCACCGTCGTTCCGCGCAAGGAAGACGAATTCACCTGCTCGGTATGCTTCCTTGTCCAGTCCAACAAGCGCTTGGACCACGAAGAAAACGGCGAGCTTGTGTGTAAGGACTGCGCCTAAAGCGCCGCATAAATATGTCGCCCTTTAGCGACTGTGGGCACAATGGGCACTGAGGGCATAGTTAGCTAGTCGCATTCGCTCCGGCTTGGTCAGGGACGAAAACAGCAAGTAGCTTCTCGGGGTTCTTTGAGCCAATGAGCCAATAGGGGGTGGGGTCCTCGGGGTCATCAAGGACGAGCATGACGTGCTCGGGAACCCAGCCGTGAGTGACAATAAAAGCTGCTGGGTCCAACTGCGGGCCGAGAGCGTTGCGACGTGCGGTGGCGGGCACCGCAGTGCTCCGTGAAACCACATCGTGAGGAAGCTGCGCTTCCTTGACCGTCAGCCATCTCGTGCCGTCGCTGTCTTGCTCTACTTGTACAACAGTGCTGGACCATGTCAGCAATACCCATACAGCGATGGCGGACAGCAGGATGGCGGGAATGATGACCCACAGAATTCCGCGGTTAAGGCTGACCGTTGCTGTGCTAATCACCACAACGAATGCTGCCATTAGCCACCAGTACCACGGCACCCACTGGCGCTCGCGGTAGAGAACGACCGGGGAATCAGCAGCAGGGCCCTGCTCGGCAGGCGAGGAACTGGAAGTCATGGCCCTCGATTCTAGTCACCACTCGATGAGGGAGCCTAACCTCCCAGGGGAGCATGTTGGCCGCGAACACCCCCTGCCACGTGGTCCCCAGTAAGAGGGGACAAGGTAGGCTGGGCCGAGTGAATGAGCAACACCCCCTTGTAGATCCGGTAAGTCCTTTTGGTGATGTGAAGGTCAAGCGCCTTGATAAAGAGCTTCCGTTGCCAAAGCGCGCCCACCGAGGCGATGCTGGTGCGGATCTGTATGCCGCACATAATGTCACCTTGCGTCCCGGTGAGCGCGCCCTAGTTGGAACCGGTATTGCCCTTGCCTTGCCGCTAGGCACGGTGGGATTGGTTCACCCGCGCTCAGGTTTGGCCGCGAAACATGGCATCTCCGTTACCAATACCCCGGGGACTATTGATGCGGACTACCGCGGGGAGATTAAGGTATGTCTCATTAATCACGATCCAACCGAGACTTTTGAGGTTGAGCGCGGTATGCGTATCGCGCAGCTCATTGTGCAGCGCGTAGAGCTGGTGGGCTTTAGCGAGGTTGAGGAGCTCGATGACACCACACGCGGCGACGGTGGTTACGGTTCCACCGGCGTGAACTAGGACCCCTGTACATCCCCCCCGGTACACACTAAAACAGCACGCACTGAAACGAACACCGTGCGTACCACACCGATTAGCAGAAAGGCACAGACAATGGCGTTGTGGCCCTTTGGCAAGAAGAACAAAGAGAACAACTCAGAGAGCACTGTTGAGCGCGATGAGGCAGCATCGGGTGCTGCCGCACCGGCGCACGAAGACACTGATGCTAACGCTTCGCACTCGGCAGGCCCCGTAAGCGAGGACTACGATATCGCCGATAGGGCCGATAGTGCCGCAGGGTTGGGAGTTAAGGCCGTAGCCCACGACGCAGTCAACGGCGACATGGGCCCCTACGATGGAGACACCGTCGATATTGCTGAGTTCAACTTCGAAGATTTCTCTGTCGGCTTGCTCGACCTTGGCTCGATGCGTATCCCGCTTCCCAAGGGATCCCAAGTACAGGTAGAGATGGGCCAGGATGGCCCCCGTATGCTTCACATCCTCACCCCGCATGGTCGGATGACTCCGGTGGCTTTCGCTGCCCCGCGCACCCCGGGCCAGTGGGCGGAATCCGCCGCCGACATCATCAATGGCTTGCAGTCTGATGGGTTCGCTGCCCACCCAGAGAATGGGCCATGGGGTTCGGAAATCGTTGGCACTAGTGACAAGGGTGGCATCCGCATTATCGGTGTGGAAGGCCCGCGCTGGATGTACCGTCTCACGCTGGCAGCCCCAGCGGGGAAGGAAGAGGAGCTGGCTAAACTCGGCCGCGAAGTCGTTGCCCGCACCTTCATCTACCGTGGTGAGGACCCGATCCTTGCGGGTAGCTCCCTGCCCGTGATGTTGCCGCAGCAGCTGGCGGAACAGGTTTCGCAGGCTCTTCAGCAGCGCCAGCAAGAAGCGGCGGCCAACAACGCAGACGCCGGCTCCCCAGAAGCTTCCAACAGCCGCGAGAACGAAACTTCTGCCGAAGCGCAGGCTCGCGAGCAGCTGAGTGAGCTCGACGATACGGATAAGAACTAACCCCACCGACAAGGACCACTCACCACCGTGACCACACCTAACCCTGACGCGGATAAGCATGAGGCCGCTACAACTCTGGACAACGAAGGCACTGCGTTGGACACATCGCAGGAAGAGTTGGCGACGGCAGAGCCAGAAGCTGAACCTTCCCTTTTGGAGCAGATGGGCGGACTAACGGGCCTGGTCTCAGCGACCCTGCCGGTCCTCGTCCTCATCCCGGTGAATAACGTTTGGGGCTTGGGGCCAGCGCTCATCGCTGCCTTGGGCGTGGCGTTGCTTATTAGCGTGTGGCGCCTCCTGCGCAAGGAAACTCTCCAGCCGGCCTTGTCGGGTCTGCTCGGAGTAGGTATTTGCGCGGGCATCGCGTGGTTTACAGGGGATGCCAAAGGTTACTTCCTTTACGGAATTTGGATGTCATTGGCGCTCTTTATCGTCGCGGTGATATCCATCATTGCGCGCTGGCCATTGGTTGGCGTGGTGTGGAAGGGCCTCAACGGCGATGACATGAGTTGGCGGACGATTCCGAAGGCTCGCCGCGCTTATGCGTGGGCTACGGCCGGCTGGGCTGTGGTTTTCATCGCCCGGTTCGCTGTGCAACGCGCGCTGTACGATGCCGACGCGACGACCACCCTAGGTATCGTCCGCATCATCATGGGCTGGCCGCTGACCGGTGTCGTCACCCTGCTCACCGTGTGGATGGTGCGCCGCGCCAATGCGGCCGTGGACGAAGCGTCAGAAAACACCGAAGACGCCATTACTGAGGACGCCACCACTGAGAAAGAGACCATCGATGACTAATCCTGACGCCACCGCATCTGCCGCTGAAGCGGCTCAACGCGTCACAAAGGAGCAATCCTTCGATATCACCATCGAGCGGATGGCGCATGGCGGAGTCGGCATCGGTGCCGCACCGGATGGCCGTGTGTGCTTCGTTGCGGGAGGCTTTCCCGGAGATCGTCTCACCGTGACCGCACGGAAGGTCAAGAAGGCATTTATAGAGGCAGAACGTGATGCGGTAATCGAGCCAGGGGAGTACCGCGTGGAGTCCTCGTGCCCGGCAGCACAGCAAGGAGCCGGTTGTTGCGATTTCGCCGAATTGGACCCAGCCGCAGAACCGGGAATCAAGGTTGAGGTCTTGCATGACCAAATTCGCCGCGTTGCGCGGATTGAGCACACTCCCGAGGTTGAGAGCATCGACTTAGAACCGCAACGAGGATGGCGAACTCGGGTACGGTTGGGCGTCGACAAGCAGGGGCGTGCTGGTACCAGAAAACGTGGTTCGACCGAACTCATCACGGACGTTGCCTGTAGCCAACTAGTGCCAGGCCTGGTCGACGGTCTCGTTGGCCCTGATGCCCGTACCTTCACACCTGGTGCGGAGGTCATTGCCGTTATGGACAGCGACGGCAACCGCCACGTCGTCGAGTCTCGTAAAGCACCGCGCGGACGCCGCATCGAAACCGTGCGAGAGGTCATTGAAGCCCCGACAAAGAATGTGGTGCAACGTGCGGATGGCCACGAATTCCATTTCCCGCCCACGGCATTTTGGCAGGCACATATCGCAGCGCCTGATACCTATACCCGTATTGCACGTGAGTGGCTCGCACAAGCGAGCGGTGATTCTGCGCAGCGAGACGACGCACGAGTGGATGCCAACGAACCGATCGTGGCCTGGGATCTCTATGGCGGTGTGGGGCTGTTTGTACCAGCTCTAGCGGAGGTCACGGCCCCGCAGCGAGGACGGGCCACGGTGTATTCCGTTGACTATTCGCCCGCAGCTTCTGGCTCGCAACCAGGCCTTGAGGGAATCGATGTGGAGTTTCGCACCGCCAAAGTCGAGGAGATTGCGGCCCAGCTACCGAAGCCAACCACTGTCATTTTGGATCCTCCGCGCACCGGTGCAGGAGCAGACGTTATCGCTGCGGTAGCCACGGCGGAGCCACGCAACGTGCTGCACGTTGGCTGCGACCCCGCCACCTTTGCCCGTGACCTGGCTTCGTGGTCGGAACACGGCTACCGCCTACACCGCTTAGCCATGGTCAACGCTTTCCCGGGAACCCATCATTTTGAGACTTTGGCACTCCTCGTCCCTGCGGCCTAACGCGGATGAGATGCATGGACTAGTGATTGTCGTGTCACGTACATAAGCGGGTACGGTGGTAAGGAAAGTACGAACGATGAAGGGGTTGACGGCAGCGCTATGAGCATTCTGGATTCCATTGAATCGCCAGCCGATCTCAAGGCTCTGAGCAAGACGCAGCTGGCCGAGCTCGCGGCGGATATCCGCCAGCGCCTCATTGAGAAGGTATCTGTCACCGGTGGCCACCTCGGCCCGAATTTGGGCGTGGTTGAGCTCACCGTGGCGATTCACCGCGTTTTTGATTCCCCACGAGACCCCATCGTCTTCGACACTTCCCATCAGTCCTACGTGCACAAGATGCTGACCGGCCGCACCGCGCAGTTCGATACACTGCGACAGAAAGGTGGCTTGTCTGGCTACACCGACCGCACTGAGTCAGAACATGACTGGACCGAGTCCTCGCATGCGTCTGCTGCACTGTCCACGGTGGATGGCCTCTCTAAGGCCTTCAAGATTCGCGGTGAATCGCACCGCAACGCTGTGGCAGTCGTGGGCGATGGTGCTTTGACCGGCGGCATGTGCTGGGAAGCACTGAACAATATTTCCGCTGATAAAGACCGCAACGTGGTCATTGTGGTCAATGACAATGGTCGTTCTTATTCGCCCACTATCGGCGGTTTATCAGAAAACCTAGGTCGTATCCGTGCACAGCATGGGTATGACGAGTTCATGGAATTGGGCAAAAAGCGCCTAAAGTCCATGGGCTGGGTTGGTGAGCGTACTTTTGATGCCCTTCATGCCATGAAGGAAGGCGTTAAATCCACCGTGATGCCCACGGAGATGTTCCCAGAGCTCGGAATCAAGTATGTCGGCCCTATTAATGGCCACGACATTGATGCCGTTGTCCGTGCGCTGAGCTATGCCCGCGATTATGAGGGACCCATCATCGTCCACACGGTGACGGAGAAGGGGCACGGCTTTGCTCCGGCTGTCAATGAGCCGAAGGACCAGATGCACTCCACTGGTGCTATTGACCCGGTTACCGGTGTGTCCAAAGGCCAGAAGCAGCCGGGGTGGACCGCAGCCTTCTCCGAAGAGCTTATCAAGGCCGGACAGGCCCGTGAAGACATTGTGGCAATTACGGCAGCGATGGCTGGACCTACCGGTTTGGCACCTTTCCAAGATGAATTTCCGGACCGCTTCTTTGACGTCGGAATTGCTGAGCAGCATGCTATGGCCTCTGCTTCCGGTTTGGCTTTGGCCGGGATGCACCCGGTGGTGGCGGTGTATTCCACCTTCCTCAACCGCGCGGTGGACCAGGTCATTATGGACATTGCCTTGCTCAAACAGCCGGTGACCATCGTGCTCGATCGCGCGGGCGTGACCGGTTCCGATGGCCCGTCGCACAATGGCGTGTGGGATATGGCGTTTATGAGCATTGTGCCGGGTATGCGCATTGCCGCGCCACGTGATGGTGCTCGGCTCCGCGAGCTCTTCAACGAGGCTATCGCTATTGATGATGGCCCCACTGTCGTCCGGTTCCCCAAGGGCAATCTGCTTGAGGATACAGATGAACTCAAGCGCTTGGATGATGGCGTGGACATCCTGCGCTATTCCGACGACGCTGACGGCGCGGCGACCGATGTTCTGATTGTCTCTGTCGGCGCTATGAGCACCCGTTCCCTGGGTGCTGCTGAACTGCTTGAGGCACGCGGCTTCAACGTCACGGTGGTGGACCCGCGGTGGCCAGTGCCCGTTCCGCAGTCCATTGTGGCGCTCGCTGCCGACCATGACCTTGTCGTGACTGTCGAAGACGGCGTGCTGCGCGGCGGCGTGGGCTCCATGGTCGCTGAGGCTCTTGATGCAGCAGACGTGGATACTCCGGTGCATCGCCTCGGCATACCGAGCACCTTCCCGCGCCACGCCAGCCGTGGAGAAATCCTCGAAGAGTTCGGTATTACCCCGCAAGGCATTGCGCAGTCGGTCGAGGAGTGGGTTGCTGTGCGCAGCGACGAGGAAGGCTCAGGCGAGGCCTAACCACGGAAGGCGTGGAGGCCGTCTGCGATGAGCGGGGCGGCAAGCTCTACTTGCCACTCGCGGGCGCCTTGGGAGAGCAGGAAACCTGGAATGTCCTCCGAACCAGAAATCTCACCGGCCACTCCGCCTTCAGGTCCTAGGGCAGCCCATACGGCTGCGCGGACCAGGCGGGGCTTGAGGATGAGCTCGTAGCTCATGGTGAGCTCGTCACCAAGTTCTTCAAAGCTCCCGCGTATGTCTTGATATACCGACCAGAGCTCGGGGAACTCGCGGGTAAAGACCGATTTTGAGGGCACCGGTTGCGGGCTGCGTAGCTGTACCGGCCACTCTTCTTTGGGGCGCTCTAGCGCCGTGGTGACGGCATCGAGCCACTGCAGCGTCGCTCCGCCGCGGCGACGTGGAAAGCCCTTGACTTTGTTGATCTCGTAGGGCGTGGTGGGAACGCGGCGCGCGATCTCCACGAGCACGCGATGGGGAAGCAGACGATTGGGAGCGATGTCCTGCGAACGCGCACTAGATTCGCGGCGTTGCCACAGCTCACGGGCTACGGCAAGCTGCTCGCGTGAACGCAGGGAAGATATGCCTTTGAGCTCGCGCCACGAACGAGGCTCTGGTGCGGTGATGCCAGCATGTTCAGCAGCGATGTGGTCGAATTCTGCGTAAGCCCAGTCCAGCTTCTCCTCCTCTGCGAGGATGTCGCGCAATGCTACTGCTAGTTCGTTGAGAAGCTCGACGTCGAGTGCAGCGTAATTGCGCCATTTCTGTGGAATGGGAGTTTCGGACCAGTCGGAATCGCCGTATCCTTTTTCCAACTCGACGTCGAAAAGCTCCAGCACCATGGCACCCAGGTTTGGGTGGGCAAAACCTGCGAAGCGGGCGGCTAGCTCTGTATCGAAAAGCGTTCCCGGGTAGAGTCCCAACCACGCCAACGAGGGAAGATCAGAAGGCGCGGCGTGGATAACCCAGTCTTGGCCAGTGAGAACGGGGGCGAGTGCGGCGCTAAACTCCGCGCGGCGATTCTCTGGGGCCAGCAAGACCGTTCCCGCACCTTCCCGGCGAATCTGCACGAGGAAGGCGCGGTCATCGAAGCGGTAGGCGGAGGCACGCTCGGTATCGATAGCAAAAGGGCCAGTACCGGCTGCTAGCAGGTCAGCAGCTGCGCGGAAGTCACGCGGGGAAGTGAGGACCTTCGGAGTACCATCTTTGGGCACTTGGCGCAGTTCGGTCATCCCTGAGCCTCCTCAGTGAAATTGTGTTTCGCAGTGCTTAGCGGCCGAGCTCGGCCACGCCCTCCGGCGGCAGGCCGGCCACGAGAGCAAGAACCTGGGAAAATGCTTCGACGTGAGGTGCCAAGTCGAGTCCCTCAGCAGTCCAGGACGCACGCATCTCAAGCTGGTAAGCGCGCGGTGGGCCGCCGATTTCACCAAAGCGCACCGAGGAGGTTGACGTTACGGTTCCACCCAGATTGGTGTGGGTAGCCTCGCGAAGCTCGAGGGATTCGGTGAGCCACTCCCAGGCGACGTCGGGAAGCAGCGGATCGCCTGCTACCGAATCCTCCAGGTCAGCCTGAATGTAGGCGACCAGACGCATGGCACCTTCCCACGCTTCTTCAGCGCCCGGGTCGTGGAGAAGGATGAGACGACCGAAGGCATCGCCCTCGGAATCGGTAGGAACGATGTCTGCGTCGTGGTGTCCGCGCTCAACCTCCAAGCCAATGGCATGGCTAAACGGCGCGAGGCGCTGTGGAGGACGGATGGTGCCCAACGTGATCTCAGGGCGCAGCTGCGCAGCATGGAGGGACTCAACGGCCTCTGTGAAAGCGGCCGGAGTCGCCGGCTCTGCAGACTGGGAGCCGTTGGCGGACGAAGCACGGTCATGCAGGTTGGTCGGTGCCCCTGCCAAGGTGCGCGAAGAAACGTCGGAATTGCTCACGGGAAACAACGTATAAGTTCTGTGCCGCAAGCGGGGGAAGGCGCGCCGTGGGCTAGTGGCGCACGGCAAGGTCTACAACTTATGATGGATAGGAATTTTAGTCGCTTCCGAGCAAGGAGAAAAGCATGTCGAAGGTCAACTTCAACGAGCTCAATAAGGTCCAGCGGTATTCGCAGCACGCAGTGTTTCAGGTTATTCCTGGCGCGCTGGGTACCGAGCGTGAGCAGGCCATTGCGCAGGCGCAGAAGTTCTTTGCTGACCTTGAGCAGGCCGGCGTCGTGACCGTGCGCGGCATCTATGACCTGTCCGGCATGCGCGAGTCTGCTGACTTTATGATTTGGTGGCATGCGGAAGAATTCGCCGACATTCAAAAGGCGTTCGCTGATTTCCGCCGAGAGACCGTCCTGGGTCAGGTGTCTGAGGTGACGTGGGTAGGTAATGCCTTGCACCGTCCGGCGGAGTTCAACAAGTCCCACCTGCCGTCCTTCATCATGGGTGAAGAACCAGGCGAGTGGATTTCTGTGTACCCCTTCGTGCGCTCTTATGACTGGTACACCATGGATGAAGAAAAGCGCCGCCGCATCCTCATGGAGCATGGCATGCAGGCCCGAGACTATCCGGACGTTCGCGCGAACACCGTGCCGGCCTTCGCTCTTGGTGACTACGAATGGATCCTTGCCTTTGAGGCTCCTGAGCTGCACCGCATCGTCGATCTGATGTACCTCATGCGTTACACCGAGGCGCGCCACCACGTGCGTGAGGAAATCCCGTTCCACACGGGCCGCCGCGTCAAGGATGTGGCAGAGCTTATCGCGATTTTGCCTTAAGGGCAGCGATAGCGCCGATAGCCGGTTGACGGTTTAGCCTTCGACCGGCTTTTCTTCGAGGGTAAGGCAGATGGAGTTGATGCAGTAGCGCAGGTCGGTAGGGGTATCGTAGCCTTCGCCTTCGAAGACGTGGCCCAAGTGCGACTCGCAATTGGCGCACAGCACCTCGACGCGGCGCATGCCAAGCGAGTTGTCTTCGCGCTCGATGATGTTGTCTCCCGCCAAGGGGGAGAAGAAGGACGGCCAACCGCAGTGTGACTCGAACTTTTCGGTAGATCGGAAAAGCTCGGTGCCGCAGGCCTTGCAGGAATACACACCTTCGGTGGTGGTGTTGGTGTATTCGCCAACGTGAGGGGGCTCGGTACCGGCCTCACGTAGGACGTAGTATTCCTCGGCGGTGAGGCGCTTGCGCCATTCGGTATCCGCAATGAGCTTGAAATCGGTCATGCGGGGATTTTATCGCTTATGCTCGCCTTCCGGCCACCATCGCGTTCAGACATCCACCAGCCGACCACCGACGCAGCAGTGACCACAATGAGCAAACCCCACCCGATGGTGGCGATGAACACACTCATCCAATGTGCGGCGGTGGGCATGCTTGTCGACGTCCACTCGAACGGCACCAAGAATAAAAATGCCGCCAACCATGCGCCCCACGTGTGGAAAACCGAGCGATGCAACAGAACCGTGAACATCATGGGGAAAAGCCACATGGAGTAGTACTGCTGTCCTAGCGATGACAGGAAAAAGATTCCCGCCATGATGATGCCGGTGGTGCTCAGTGCCCAGAATTCGGGCTCGGAGTCGCGCCAGCGCAGCAAACCCAGGATGGCCACGGCGCACAAGACAGCGAACAGCAGCCATATGGGGTAGTAGAGGCCACCTGGCATATCGAAGTAGGCCCGTACACCCGGCCACGAGGCATTCGCGTAGTCACGTGTCGTGGAAAGATAGGGCAGAAGTTGCTCGCGGAATCCCTCAGCGCCCGGAATGAGCGGCCAGGCGATGAGGTTGGCAGTGATGGGCACGGCTAGGCCGAGGCCCAATGCCCACCACCGGGTGCGCACGAGTGCGAGGAAAAGCAGCGGCGCGAATTGGGGTTTGACCAGAATGGCTAATCCGAGACACAGGCCTGCTGCCCAGCCGTGCTTTTCCACAAGGACGAGAAAGGCTGCCATGGCCAGCAGCAGTAGGCCGTTGATGTTGGTGAACACCAAGGTGTTGATGACGGACTCGGAGGCAAAAGCAGCCGCGATGCTGATGGGCAATACTGGGCCGCGCAGGCTGTGGCCCACATAACGAGTGAGGAGCGCCAGTGCGGCGATGATGGCCACAGCATTGGCGAGGATAAAGGCGTAGCGTGCGTGCTCCTCAGAAACGATACCCATGGGGGAGAGCAGTGCCGTTGCTCCTGGGGTGTACAGGTAAAGCGGTTCTACGGAGTAATAATCCTGCTCATATACTGGCGCACCATCCCAGAAGCGGCGAATCGCGCGATACACCGTGCCGAAGTCATCCGTGACCGTCCCGGTAAAAGCAAGGACGACAACGCGGTGAAACACAAGAACGACGGCTGCCGGCCACGCGGCGGCTGTCCACAGTCGGGCAGGGGGCGGGGGAGAGGAGGCCAGAGAAGTCACGGCAAGAGAGTTTACGGGGTTGATATGCGCCGGTAGCGCAGAAACACCGTGCTGTCGACAGGCGTGACGTTCTCGAGCTCTAAACGAAGTGCTGGCGACGTCGCGCTGCCGTCGACAACGGGTTTTTCCACTGAGGGTGACAAATGCGGATCCATTGTTAGGTACAGCTTGTCCATAAGCCCAGCTTCGATGAAGGCTGAATAAACCGACGGTCCACCTTCGCAGGATATTCGTGTGGCGCTGCGTGCACGAAGGGCTTCGATGGCCTCAGTGACCGTGCCAGTGCCAGTGCTCACAATCTCCGCACCAGCTGCAGCCAAGGCGCATGCTTCTGCGGAGTCCGCACGTTCCTCTGGGGTGAGGATAATGGGACTGCCGGCGATGAATTCCTCGAATCCCTGAAAATTGAGGGAGTGGCTGAAGACGGCGAGGCGCGTGCTTGTCGACGCCTCATACCCTTCCGCCTTCACCGTGCCCGAGCCAACCACGGCAACGTCGGCCCACTCGCGTAGCGCGGCGAAGAGCTTGGCATCGGCGTCATTGCCCATAGGGTCTGACGTTCCGTCAATAGTGGCCGAGCCATGGAGAGTGCTGACTGCGATAAGGCGAATGCCCTCACTATCGGGGCCTAGCAACGTGTCAATGAGTGCGGTGTCATCCATGACGCCCGAGGGTACGTGGGCTAGCTGCGGCCAGCTACTTTGTATCCATGGTCCAGCTACTCTGTATCCATGTTGTCCCCACATGCCGTACTACAAAAACAACAAAACCCGCAGCATAGCTGCGGGTTGTGGTGGTTCTAGCTGGGATCGAACCAGCGACCTTTCCGGTGTGAACGGAACGCTCTCCCACTGAGCTATAGAACCTCGGTGCAGCCCTTAAGCTACACCGCAGTTGGACTAACCCCCTAATCGCCCAGCTCAACCAGATTTTCGCCGAAAATGAGTCTCAATCACATCGGTGTAATCTTCGCTCTTTGGTAGTTGGTGGAATTATTGCCGTGGGCTGCGGATTTGGAAACTGGGACGGTGCACGATAATGTCTTTACTCGCACCACGGCACACTAGCCGGGAAGATGCAATGCGGATGTAGCGCAGTTGGTAGCGCATCACCTTGCCAAGGTGAGGGTCGCGAGTTCGAGTCTCGTCATCCGCTCCAAGACCTCCACTTAGTTGGATGGCCTTGACAATTACATAAGCGCGATTAGCTCAGTGGGAGAGCGCTTCCCTGACACGGAAGAGGTCACTGGTTCAATCCCAGTATCGCGCACACGGACTTCTTAGTCCTAGAAAACCGGGCCTGGTTTTCGAATGCGGATGTAGCGCAGTTGGTAGCGCATCACCTTGCCAAGGTGAGGGTCGCGAGTTCGAGTCTCGTCATCCGCTCCAGCACATGTAGTGTGTGAGGCGGTATCGCCACGGTGGAATGGCCGAGTGGTGAGGCAACGGTCTGCAAAACCGTGCACACGGGTTCGATTCCCGTTTCCACCTCAAACTGTTAGTGCCCACTCCATGGGCACTGCGCGCGTTTAGCTCAGCGGGAGAGCGCTTCCCTGACACGGAAGAGGTCACTGGTTCAATCCCAGTATCGCGCACAAGGTTTCCTTAGGGAGACCGTGGCAAACTTAAGGTTTGCCACGCGGATGTAGCGCAGCTGGTAGCGCATCACCTTGCCAAGGTGAGGGTCGCGAGTTCGAGTCTCGTCATCCGCTCCACGCATAGGGCGTCTTTTCTACTGAGGGAAAGGCGCCCTAAATTTTTTCTCACGTACTCGCGTGGGCATCGCGCGCCGTGTGGGGTACGAGTAGGGGGAGCCTTCCCCGCAGCCGAGCCCGCTTCCGTGTCTTTATCTATGGTGTTAGTCACAACCATCTCGGCTCAAGGAAGTGGACACCCTTTCATGACATCTCTGCCCACACGCACAACACCAGTCCAGCGATTGCTGGCTCTTTTTTCTGTGACGGTACTGGTTCTTCTGGGCGCACTCGGGACAGCAGGTATTCCTGCCCGTGCGCAGAACCCCACCGGTGTACCTGGTTCGGATTCTCCGACATCGGAATCGCCTTCTGCTCCTCCCTCCGAGGATGCTGCCCCCGTTGAGGAAAATAGTGGCGCAACGATGTTGGTCTTGGACTCGTCAGGATCGATGAATGTGCAGGATGCTGGTGGTCAGACGCGTCTTGACGCAGCAAAAGACGCTACCAAGAGCTTTGTGAATGAGTTGGGCGGAACAATTCCGCTGGGGCTTGTTACCTACGGCGGAACGGTTGATGAGGCCCCAGAGAATCAAGAAGAAGGCTGCCGCGACATTCACGTTGTGAGCGGACCTAAGGAGGACGTCGGGGATTCCTTCACCGGCCCGATTGATGCACTCCAGGCAAAGGGGTATACCCCGATTGGTGATTCTCTGAAGAAGGCTGCCGAGGAATTGGGTGGCCAGCACGGCACCATCGTGCTTGTCTCGGATGGAATCGACACCTGCGCACCGCCGCCAGTATGTGAGGTGGCCAAGGAACTCCACGAGCAGGGCATCGACCTAGTCATCAACACCATCGGCTTCAATGTCGATGAGGAGGCACGCAAGGAGCTGTCCTGCATCGCAGATGCTGCAGGGGGCGAATATCTCGACGCCGATGATGCAGACTCACTAGCAGCAATGATTAAGAAAGCCGCTGGGCGTGCTGCGGATATTTATGAGTCCAACGTGGAACAAATCGAGGGAAGCGAAGACATTTCAACGCCTACGGAGCTGCCGCGTTGGGAGTCCGGGGAGGACTTCATCTTCCGTGCTAAGTTGGATGCCCCGCCGAACGGCGGCGAAGACACCCACAAGGATTTTCACGCTGAGTCGTGGTCCATTCCCGTCAAACCAGGGGAGCGGTATGTAGCGACGATGTACAAGACTTTGGACGGCGCGGTGGTTAAGCCGCGAAGTCTCGGAATGAAGATTTTCTTTGGTGACGGTTCCGAGCCACCGACCGGTAATCATGGAGGTGAACAAGGCTCCATTGAGTGCACTGCTGATCAGGACAATTTCCATACCTCCATTCGCACAGATGCTTTGCCGAGCGCAAGCGCTTTTACGCGAGAAATGGGCTCCGAAAAGTGTCCAGATGACGAGATTGTCTTGACCGCGATGCGAGCGATGACCTACAAGGCAGAGGAGCCCCTAGACGTGGAAATCCTCCTCCGCCGAATAGATCCTGTCTCCAACCTCGATGATCTGGAAAGCGGATTAGACAGCGAGATAGAGGGCGAACTGCACGCAGATTTTGAAGGTGCCGAGAAGGTTCGCGCAGCAAGCTGGTTCGGAAACGCCGTTGAGCTGGAAAGCGGAGACACCATCGAGACCGACATTGTGCGAGGGGAGGCACAAGTTTTCAAGGTTCCCATGAAGGAAGGACAGCAGCTTGCCGCTGCCTTGAAAGTAGGCGAGATGTCTGATGAGAATGCCTTGAAGTACTCGTCCCTGAATTTGGAGATTCTTAACCCCGCGCGCGAGCGAGCTGGTGACAACGATTATATGTCGGCGTTGAACGAGGGCCAAGAAGTTGCAGCACACTCAGTTATACCGACGGCCTTCGCTAACCGTTTCGGTCAAAGTCAGGCAAACGGGCAAGGAGCTCAAGCTAACTGGTTGGAGGGTGACTATTACATCTTGGTCACCCTGGATGCAGGTACGGGGTCCGAAAAGGAGGATGAGGTATTCGATGGCAAGCGAGACACGGCGAAATACGCTCTCACAACAAAGGTGCTGGGGGAACCAATCCAAGGGCCAATCTATGAGCCCGTTAAGGACAAGACTGAGGCTCCGAAGGACGACGGTGGCGACGCAGTGAAGGACCAATCGGACCAAGCCGCTGGCGCCGACGAGGATAAAGGCATAGGGCTTGGCATGCTTGGCTATCTGTTGGCTGCAGCGCTGGGCATTATCGCTCTTGCCGTAATTATCCTGATGGTTATCCTTCTGCGCGGTCATCGCCGCTAGAAGGACCCCGGCAAACCGGGCATAGCTGCTGTTGAAGGAGAGACAGGGAACTTTTCTGCCACGTGCAACGACTACTTGATAACCTCGCGCACGTGTCGCGGGGTAAGGATTAGCTAGCGCGTCCCTCCCGGCTATAGGATGAGGGAATATCCATCAAAAGTTTCATCCGACCAACAAGGAGTTGTCCGCACGATGCAGCTGCGTCAGGTCTCCACCGCCCTCGCCGCCGGAACCACAGGCCTCATTCTTGGCCTTTCTGCGCCGATGGCGGTGGCCCACGATTCGGTTATTGGCGGCAACGTGGTGAGTGATACCCCGCTTGAAGAATTTCCGCGTGAGATCACGCTGGAGTTCTCCGGAATTCCAAAGGACACCTTCAACACCTTCGCTGTCAGTGACCAAGGCTCGGGCGAGGTGCTTTTCGACGCCGAACCGACCATCAACGGCCGCAATCTCACCGTTGAGGTTCCTGACAACATCGAGCCTGGTGATGGTGATTACCAGGTGGGATTCCGTATCACGTCCTCTGATGGACACTCCACGCTTGGTTCGGTGGAGTTCAGCGTTGCTTCCGGTGTTGATGCTGCAGCTGTAGGGAATTCCACCGGCAGCGCCGGCGACGCCGACAACAGTGATAGCCAAGAAGGTGACTCTGATGCACCGCTCGGCGCCCTATCGGGGCCGGCTAAATGGATTGTCGGCCTCGGTGCGGTACTCGTCGTGGTGGCGATGGTCTTCGTCTTCAGTGCGAAGACACGCCGAGCGAATGGTGACTCCTAAGAAACATATCAACGCGCTAGCGGCCTTGACTTTCCAATTCCTGGAGAAATCCCCTTAGTACAGAAAGGCATGTTCCATGCTGATGTCCCGTACCGCCCTTCGTGCTTCCGTGGCGGCCCTTGCCGCAGCTAGCCTGGCTTTGACTGGTTGCTCTAATAGCGAGGAAGACTCAACCGCAGCGTCCACGGAGGCTGCCTCGAGTGCTGCTGCGACAGTCGAAGAGTCGGCGTCCGCCAGCTCAAGCCAGGCCCACGATGCCAACGAGGAAGCTGTGACCTTCGAAGATGGCGTCGTGCGTGCGATGGAAGAAGGCTCTGATATGACCGCCATCTTCGGCACGCTGCACAACACCACCGACAAGAACATCTCGGTCGTGGGCTTCACCTCCTCTATTGAGGCAAAGCAGTACCAGATTCATGAGGTCGTCGATGGCGTCATGCAGGAAAAAGACGGCGGTTTCGATATCCCTGCCGGCGGGTCTGTGAAGCTGGAGCCAGGCAGCTACCACTTCATGCTGATGGGCGTGGCTGAGCCGATTATGGCTGGTGAACACGTGACGATGACGTTGGAGCTTGGCGACGGTTCCACGGTCGAACTCGGCGACATCCCTGTGCGTTCCATCGGTGCAGGCGACGAGAACTATGGCGATATGGGCCACATGGATCACGGCGACCACATGGAGCATGGCGACCATATGGACCACAGTGACCACATGGAGCATGGCGACCATATGGACCACAAGCACTAAATACAGAGAGAAGGACACAATGAGCGGGTTCGAGGAACCTGTCAGCCGGCGTGGATTGCTTGCCGGAAGTGCCGTGGCTGCCAGTGCAATGGCACTGGCTAGTTGCGCACAGGCCGATACTGATACCTCCGATACTGCAGGTCAACAAGACACAGAGCGAGCAGGTGACGCTGGCAGCACAGGGCCGAGCGCGGCCGAAGACACCATGGGCGGTGACATCGTCGCTTTCGATGGTAAACACCAAGCCGGAATCCAAACTCCAGTTCAAGCACACGTTGAACTGGTGGGCTTCAACCTCAGGAAGAATGTTGGTGCTCGTGGAGCAACGGCCCTGATGCGTTTGTGGACCGAAGATGCGCGCCGGCTGTGTACCGGGGAAAACCCACTCGGCAGTCTCGAACCCGAACTTGCTGTGACCCCCGCCAACCTCACCGTCACGTGTGGGTGGGGAGAGCGCTTTTTCAATGCGGTGGACGTCGCCAAGCCCAGCTGGCTCCGCGATGTTCGCACCTACGAGCACGATGACCTGCGCCCAGAGTGGGGGCAAACTGACATCGTTCTCCAGATTTGCAGCGATGACCCGCTGACCGCAGCGCATGTGCTCCGGCACATGACGCGTGCTGGCAAAGACTACGCCGAAGTCGCCTGGGTACAGCAGGGCTTTAGTCACGCCTATGGTTCCGCACCGAAGGGCACAACCGCCCGCAATCTCTTCGGACAAAAAGATGGCACGGTTAATCCGCGTACGGACGAAGACTTCGCGGAGCAGGTTTGGATTGATGAAGGCACCTTCGCTGGTGGCAGCGCCATGGTGGTGCGCCGCATCCACATGAACCTTGATTCGTGGGAGCAACTCGACCGAGCTGGGCGTGAAACTGCTACTGGGCGCACGCTTGATACCGGCGCACCGCTGGGAGCGCAGGAGGAGTTCGACCCGGTGGATCTTGATGCCCGCAATGAGTTCGGGCTTAAGGCCATCGACGAGAACTCTCACGTCGCCCGCGCTCATCCACCGGCCGACCACCCAGAACAGAAGATCCTGCGCCGACCCTTCAACTACAACCTCCCGCCAACGCCAGAGACCACCGAACGCGGGGAGCTCAGTAATGCTGGTCAGATCTTCATCTGCTATCAGAAGGACCCGACGAAGCAATTCGAACCTATCCAAGCGCGCCTTGATGAAGCTGACCGGCTCAACGAGTGGATTACTCACATTGGCTCGGCCATGTACTACGTGCCTGCCGGTACTGAGGGCGAAACCTTCTGGGGCGAGTCGCTGATCCGCAGTTAGCAGGGGTAGACTAAGCCGCTGTAACTTTCTCAATGAGTGCTGCTCGGCCAGGTATGTCGAGCGGCGCGTGAGCGCAAAAGGAGCGCAACAAGTCATGGCGGAAATGATTCCAGCAGTCCCGGTCAACTATGAGCCGATTACGGTGCCGGCCGGAACTGCCGTGGGTGCGGCAATGCGCGAGCATGACCTGCCCAACAAGGGCCCCGAAGCAGTCGTCGTTGTTCGTGGTGCTGATGGCACCCTCTACGACCTGTCCCACACCCCGGAGACTGACGCCGAATTCACTCCCGTAGCCGCTTGTGAAGAGGATGGTCGCGCTGTCATCCGTCACTCCTGCGGTCACGTCATGGCCCAGGCTGTGCAGGCCGAGTTCCCGGGCACCAAGCTGGGCATCGGCCCTGCCATTGAGAACGGCTTCTACTTCGACTTCCAGACCGCCGAGCCCTTCACTCCGGAGGATCTCAAGGCGATTGAGAAGCGCATGAAGAAAATCATCAAGGGCGGCCAGCGCTTCGAGCGCCACGTCTACGCTACTACCGAAGAGGCCGAAGAGGCCCTGGCCAACGAGCCCTTCAAGCTGGAGCTGGTTCAGGACAAAGGCAACGTAGATCCAGATTCCGATGAGGCCGCCGAGGTTGGTGCCGGGGATCTGACCCACTACGACAACGTCAACCCACGCACCGGTGAGGTGGAGTGGTTTGATTTGTGCCGTGGACCGCACGTTCCAACCACCAAGTACATCCCGGCCTTCACCCTGACGCGTTCTTCTGCCGCCTACTGGCGTGGTGACCAGACCAAGGCCGGTCTTCAGCGTATCTATGGCACTGCCTTCGAATCCAAGGAAGCGCTTGAGTCCTACAAGACCATGGTTGAGGAGGCAGAAAAGCGTGATCACCGCCGCCTCGGTGCGGAGCTGGATCTGTTCTCCTTCCCGGATGAGATTGGCTCCGGCTTCCCGGTCTTCCACCCCAATGGTGCGACCGTGCGCATGGAGATGGAAGAGCACTCCCGCCGCCGCCACATCGCGGACGGCTACTCCTTCGTCTCCACCCCGCACCTGACCAAGGGTGATCTGTTCAAGAAGTCTGGTCACCTCGACTTCTACGCAGACGGTATGTTCCCGCCAATGCAGCTCGACGGCGAATGGGACGAGGACGGCAACTGCACCAAGCAGCCGCAGGACTACTACGCCAAGCCGATGAACTGCCCGATGCACAACCTCATCTTTGCCTCGCGTGGCCGCTCCTACCGTGAGCTGCCGCTGCGCCTCTTCGAGTTCGGTACGGTTTACCGCTACGAGAAGTCCGGCGTCATCCATGGCCTGACCCGTGCGCGCGGCTTTACCCAGGATGACTCCCACATCTACTGCACCCCCGAGCAGCTCGAAGAGGAGCTGACCAAGGTGCTGGAGTTCATCATCTCCTTGCTCAAGGATTACGGCCTGGATGACTTCTATCTCGAGCTCTCCACCAAGGACCCCAACAAGTACGTTGGCTCGGATGAGATTTGGGAGCGCTCGACGAAGATCCTGCAGTCGGTAGCAGAGAAGTCTGGCCTCGACTTGGTCCCGGACCCAGCAGGCGCGGCTTTCTACGGTCCGAAGATTTCTGTGCAGGCACGCGATGCCATCGGCCGTACCTGGCAGATGTCCACCGTGCAGCTGGACTTCAACCTCCCGGAGCGCTTCGAGCTGGAGTACACGGCGTCGGACGGCACCAAGCAGCGCCCCATCATGATCCACCGCGCCCTGTTCGGTTCTATTGAGCGTTTCTTTGGTGTGCTCCTTGAGCACTACGCTGGCGCTTTCCCGGCCTGGCTGGCCCCGCACCAGGTTGTGGGCATCCCAGTTGCCGATACTTTTGCGCCGCACCTGGAGGAGGTCTGCGCCGAACTGCGCAAGCGTGGACTGCGCGCTGACGTGGATACCTCTGATGACCGCATGCAGAAGAAGATCCGCAACCACACCACCGGAAAGGTTCCTTTCATGCTCTTGGCCGGTGAGCGCGACGTCGAAGCCAATGCGGTGTCCTTCCGTTTCCTCGACGGCACCCAGGTCAACGGCGTGCCAGTGGAAACCGCTGTGGATGTCATTGAGGCGTGGGTTCGCGAGCGCAACAACGAACAGCCAACCAAGGACAGCATCGTCGAGCGCGTCTAAACAGTTTTCCGAGACGACACGTCAGGCAGGGGAGCCTAGACCCCACAGAAAGGACGAAACACAGAGTGGAAGAGTACGTCGATACCGGCCTGGGAACCCCCGACCGCTTGGAGCGCCTGTGGGCGCCGTACCGCATGAGCTATATCAAGCGTGAGGGCGGTGCCGGCGACGTGCCCAAGACCGCTCGTAATCCTTTCGTTGAAATTCCGCAGATGTCGGACGAAGAGGGGCTCATCGTGGCTCGCGGTGAGCTGGTGTACTGCGTGCTTAATCTGTATCCCTACAACGCAGGCCACATGATGGTCATCCCGTACCGTCAAGAATCTGAGCTTGAGAATCTCACCGAAGAAGAGTCCCAGGAACTTTTCCGCTTTGCCCAGGCTGCCATTCGGGTTCTCAAAAAGGTTTCGGGCCCTGACGCGGTCAATGCTGGGTTTAACCTGGGACGCGCCTCGGGAGGATCTGTGGGTCAGCATCTCCACATGCATATTGTGCCGCGCTGGAGTGGAGACTCGAATTTCATGACTATTGTGGATGGAGTTAAAGTGCTGCCGCAGCTCCTCAAAGACACCCGCTCTCTGCTCGCACAGGGGTGGGCGGAGCTCGCTGACGAGGGACTCATTCCAGGAGAAGCACATGCTTAGTGTTCATGGGCGCAAGCCCGCCGCCGTGGTCGTGGTACCGGTGGCCAAGCTCTTTCTCAAGATGGGCTTGACCCCGAATGCGGTAACCGTGGTGGGCACCATCGTCACCATCGCCATCTCGGTCATCCTTATCCCGCTCGATCACCTTTTTGCTGCTGCTATTCTGTCCGGCCTGTTTTCTGCGTTCGACATGCTCGACGGCACAATGGCTCGCCTGACTACTGGCGGATCGAAGTTTGGCGCAACGCTGGATGCCTCATGTGACCGCATCACCGACGGCGCACTATTCGCCGCCATTGCCTATTGGATGGTCTACATTGACAATGCCCATCCATTGAACTTCGCCGCCTGCATGATTGTGCTGGTCAGCTCCCAGGTCATCTCTTATGTCAAGGCCCGTGGAGAAGCTTCCGGCTTTAAGATGGTCGGCGGTCTCGTCGAACGCCCCGAACGCCTTATCCTCGGCCTGGGTGGCGTGGGCCTCGAGGGGCTCGGCGTTCCCTATGCGCTGGAGATTGCGTTGTGGTTGCTGGCCGTGGGGTCGGTGTTCACGATCTACCAGCGCATGCGTCAGGCAGCACGCCAAGACACCACATCTCGGTTTATGAAGGACCTGTAGACCCTTAAGCCCCCATTCCCAAGGAGGGAGCATCTACCATGGCACGTGTGAATCGGGAGAACCTTACTGCTGCCGCATATATTGCTTGCTGGAAGATTGTGCGTTATCTTCCACAGCCGGTTGCTGCGTGGTTGTTTGAACGCGGCGCCGACTATGCCAGCGACAATGGTGCGGGGATGGAACAGCTACGCCAGAACCTCAGCCGTGTGGTGGGCCCAGAGAATGTCACCCGGACGTTGGTGCGGGACTCTATGCGATCCTATATGCGCTATTGGCTTGAGGCTTTTCGCCTGCCTGCCATTCACGCGGACCCGTCCTTACATGAGCAGCTTCTCGCTGGAATGAAAGGCAAAGAACATTCGGATGCGTCCATCGCGTCCGGCCGTGGAGTCATCTTCGCTTTGCCGCACTCGGGAAACTGGGACATGGCAGGTGTGTTCTGTGTGAACCACTATGGAGGGTTCACCACGGTGGCGGAGAGACTGAAGCCGGAGGCGCTTTTCGACGCCTTCGTGGACTACCGTGAGAGCCTCGGCTTCACCGTCCTGCCCTTGACCGGAGCCTCGTCCTCACCTTTCCCGCGTCTCAAAGACGCCTTAGAGCGTGGCGGTGTTGTGTGCCTTCTGGCTGAACGGGACCTTACCCGCACCGGCGTCACCGTGGATTTCATGGGGGAGGAGGCTAACGTGGCGGCTGGCCCGGCCCAATTGGCCATCGAGACTGGTGCGGCGCTGCATGTCGTGCATTCCTACTTCGACGGCGATGGCTGGGGGCTTTCCGTGAGCCCTGAAATAGAGGTCACAACGCTGCAGGAAACCTGCCAACGGATGGCGGACGGCTTTGCCGAGAATATCCGTGAGCATCCGGAAGACTGGCACATGCTGCAGCCACAGTGGAATGCGGACGTTGAACGTCGTCGCCGCAGGCAACTAGACAGGAAGTAGGCAAGAGAAGGACCCATCATGCGCATCGGTATTGTCTGTCCCTACTCTTTTGACGAGCCCGGCGGAGTTCAGGCCCACATCCTTGACCTGGCTACTGTCTTCATCGAGCAGGGGCACGACGTGCAGGTGTTGGGGCCGGCGGCGTCAAGCACGCAGGTGCCTAGCTTTGTCCACAAAGGCGGCTGGGCAATCCCGATTACCTATAACGGATCCGTGGCCCGCCTCGCTATCGGTCCGCACGTGGGCCGCAATATTAAACGTTTCATCCGGGAGGGGCAGTTCGACGTCCTTCATATCCACGAACCCAATTCGCCGAGCTACTCCATGGCAGCGTTGGCTATGGTCCAGGGGCCCATCGTGGCGACTTACCATGCGTCCGCCTCGAGTTCGCTGGTTCTCACCTTGGTCAAACCTATGCTTCGCCCGTACTTGGAAAAGATTCGCGGCGGAATTGCCGTGTCTGAGATGGCGCGGCGCTGGCAGGTGGAGCAGTTGGGTGGCGATCCCGTTCTTATCCCGAATGGCGTGGATACCTCGGTCTATGCCCGCGAACGCGCGCAAGCTAAAGACAACGCACAGCGCCGCGAAGGTGGTAGCGAGGAACCAGTGGAAATCGTGTTCTTGGGGCGACTTGATGAACCGCGCAAAGGCTTGGACATTCTGCTTGAGGCCCTCACACTTCTTCCCGAGAAGGTGCGCGTGACTGTCATGGGCGGTGGCCACCCACGTAGTGTTCCCGGCGTGGACTTCGTTGGCCGCGTTAGCGATGCGGAGAAGGCCGCCATCCTTGGGCGAGCGGATATCTATGTTGCCCCCAATACAGGAGGGGAGAGTTTCGGCATCGTGCTCGTGGAAGCTATGGCGGCGGGATGTGCTGTGGTGGCCTCAGACCTTGAGGCTTTTGCCGCGGTGTGCAATATCGAATCGGATTCTCCCGCGGGCGTGCTTTTCCGCAACGGGGACGTTACGGACCTTGCGCGAGTGCTTGAGGAGCTCGTGAGAAGTCCCGACAAGCGCGCGGCCTTGACTCGGGCAGGCGAGCAACGCGCTCGTGAGTACGACTGGGACCACGTTGCCGCAGCCGTGATGCAGGTCTATGAAACTGTGGCTGATGGAACGAAGGTACGGGTGAAATAGATGGCTATTGAACTCGTCATTGTCTTAGGCGTGGTGCTCGTTATCGCCATGTGGGCACTGTTGACGGCACAGCGCCTCAACTCTCTACACATCCGTACCGACGCGGCCCTCGCGCAGCTTGAGGCTACCCTCGACCGTAGAGCGGCGGTGGTCAGTGCGCTTGCTCCGGAGCTCGAGCACCTTGCGGCGCGCGCTGAGTCCACGGACTTGACCCAGGGTCATTTCGATGAGCGCACGACGCGTGAGCGGGAGCTATCTGCAGCGATTGCGCAGCGCTTTGATACCCGCCCTGCCTTGCTTGCCGACGCCGAAGGGCGCATCCACCTTGCTCACCGCTTTTACAACGAGGCTGTGAGCGATACCCGCGCACTACGCCTGCGTCCAGCGGTGAAGTGGCTGCGCTTGGGTGGCACAGCCAAGCTTCCGGAGTTTTTCGAGCTCAGCCAGATCGACGTTTAAGCTGCTCGTGCTGACCGCTCCGCGGCACGTGCGGCGGTGAATTCAAGGCGATGCCACATGAGGGCGGTCACAGTCATGCTGAGAATCAGCAGGTTGCGCACCACAAGCGCGTAGACCGGCCGCAGATTCTCACCTAGGTGAAGCCATACGTAGTCATAACCATAGGGATAGATATACGTCCCCAGTGCTGCAGCGGCTACCGCGAGAATGGCCATGATGGCGCGCAGCCCAGTGCGGTCGGGCGCCAACCGTTTTTCTTCTGGTGTCTCCCGGGGAATCTCCGCGCGGACAGCTACCGCGAGGATGGGGCCGAGCCACACGATGTACTGCGGTGAGAAGACCTTATTGGTTGCAATGAGCAGAAGAATTGCGGCAACAAAGAAGACAACGGTGGAATGAGCATCCCAGCCACCTCGCAGGAAACGAGAAGCGGCCACAGCGACCATCCACACCAGGGCACACACCATGGTGATGGTGCTGAGCGCTAGGGCAGTATCTACGCTAGGGCCGGTGATTTCATAACTCTTGGAGGCGGCATAACCTATTTCCCACGTCTCCGGGTGACGGTGCGCCTGAAGAACGTGCCACGTAGCCGCAAGAGACTCGATCTGAAGCCCCCGCTCCTCCTGATAGGACAGGGGAGACACAAGCCTATCCACGCTGGTCAGCGCTGCAACAGCCAGGCATATTCCGACAATAGTTCCACAGAATGCGGCTAGGCGTTGCCAGGTTGAATGTGAGCGAGCAGCCCCTACCAGGCCCGCGGCCAGTACGCCCGGCCAGAGCTTAACGGTGGTGGCCCACGCGAGGAGCGCAGACGCTATGCGTGGATGAGTAGCGAGGAGCGCGCCTGCGCCGGCGACGAGGAGCGCTGGGTACAAGTCAAGGCGCCACACAAAGACATGTCCGGCCGCCGTGCCGAAGAAAACCCAGAACCATGCGGCGGCAAACACAGAGCGCCGACCGTCATTGTTACGGAGGAGGAGAGCGAGGAAGAGGGCGTCAGCTAGCAGCATCATGACCGTAAAGGCCACGCGGTAGTTATCGGCGTTATCCCCGGTAAGCCATGCCAGGACAACGCTTGGCCACGTGCCCGGCTGCGGGTATTCCGTCATCGCGGAACCATCGTCGCCGTAGACGCCTTCGAGGTAGTAGTTGAGGTCTCCGCTTGGCATCCTATTGCCTAGGAGCATGGAAATGAGCAGGACGCGGGCAATAGCCCACCCAGCCCAGACGGCGGGTACTTTAGCGATTGTTTTCAATGGCGGACTCAACGTCGACGGGTGGACCCAGCATCAGAAGGATGCTGAAAACTATGGCTACGACAATGAGGCCAATGATGGCGGTGCGCACTGGATGGCGCACGGCCTGCGCGAGAATCGTGTCGAAGAAGCCCTGCGGCTGCGCATCGTCGGCAAAGCGCCACGGCCCATCAACGAACCCGCGCTTGGATACCCAGATAGCAAAGGGCAGCGCAGCGAACGGAATAACGGTCACTACCAAACCGAGGATGCCAATGCCTATTGGCCAGCGGTTATTAATCCACACCAGAGCGGTCATGAGCAAGAAGCACAGGAAACCAAAACCGTGGATTCCGCCCGCGCAAGGGGTAAGTGCCTCGGTGGTGCCGGAGTACTTGAGGATCATGGAGAGTATGAGTAGCGCCCATGTAAACATCTCCAGATAGGCGGCCACGCGGTGCACGCTGTGTGGGGTAGTTGACGTCATGCGGAACATACTACGCACTAACTCCGTAGGAGTTGAACCCTGTGAGTAGGATGGACGAGGTTAGTGTGGTGCGCGCCATAAGGAACAGATGAGGAGGATGACAGCATGGCATCGGTGGCACAGGCGGTCGATATCGAGCAGGTAGGTGAGGATGTTTTCCGCAGCCCTGTTGTGCCTTCCCGCATTGAGCGCACCTTTGGCGGTCAGACCATGGCGCAAGCACTCTACGCCGCGCAGCTCACCGTCGAAGATAAGCTGGCCCATTCACTGCACTGCTACTTCGTGGGGCCGGGGGATTCGAGCCAACCGGCAACTCTCCACGTCGAGCGTGTGCGCGATGGCCGCTCTTTTGCCACCCGGCACGTGCGCGTCTTTCAGGATGAGCGCCTTATCTTCCTACTCATCGCCAGCTTTCATAAGAACGGCGACACTGGTCCGGAGCACCAAGATCCAATGCCGGTGGTGCCCGCGCCGGAGACAATTACGGAGTCACCATACGCCACGCGCATCATTCTGAAGGAGTGGGAAGATTGGGACGTGCGTCTTGTCCCGGAAAAGGATCGTGATCCCACCGCTGCGGAAACGACGGGCGCGGGGTTTCGGAATATCTGGTTCCGTAACACGGGAGCCGCGCTTGCCGACGCCCCCTCCCAGGCCCTCCATCAGGCCGCACTGGCCTACATGTCGGACATGACTCTAATCCGCACTGCTCTCCTCCCGCACCAGGGTGACCGCATTCAGCTGGCGAGTCTTGATCACTCCCTGTGGTTCCTGCGCCCAGTGCGTGCAGATGAATGGATGCTCTATTCCCAATCGTCTCCTTCAGCACATTGCGGTACTGGTCTGGCACAAGGCAAGATTTTTAACCAACGCGGTGAACTGGTCGGCATAGCAATGCAGGAGGGGTTGACCCGAACGATGCGGGAGGACGTCGACGGCTCGACCGCCAACGGCAATTGGCAGAACGTCTGAGCCGACCGCGTCAGCAGACACCGTATTGGTGGCTGAGGCACCCCGAGTAATGCTGGCGGCGGCAGGGCCGTATAATTGCACCAGTTTCACACAGCCACTTCGAAAGGGATGACATGTCAGGCCACTCCAAATGGGCAACGACGAAGCACAAGAAGGCTGCCAACGACGCCAAGCGCGGCAAGGAATTTGCCAAGCTGATTAAGAACATCGAGGTGGCGGCACGCACCGGCGGTGGCGATCCCGCTGCTAATCCGACCCTCGATGACATGATTAAGAAGGCTAAGAAGGCCTCTGTTCCTAATGACAACATCGAGCGCGCCCGCAAGCGCGGTTCCGGCGAAGAGGCCGGCGGTGCTGATTGGGAAAACGTTATGTATGAGGGCTACGGCCCGAATGGCGTCGCCATGCTCATCGAGTGTCTGACGGATAACCGCAACCGTGCGGCGACAGAAGTGCGCACCGCGATGACGAAGAATGGCGGTAACTTGGGCGAATCTGGCTCTGTGGCGTACATGTTCTCCCGCGTCGGTCTGGTCTACGTGGAGAAGGGCGAGCTCAGTGAGGATGACATCCTCCTCGCTGTTCTGGAGGCAGGCGCCGAAGAGGTCAATGATAACGGCGAGAAGTTCGAAATCACCTGCGCTCCCGGCGATATCACCGCCGTGCGTGAGGCGCTGGTCGAGGCAGACATCGAGGTTGATGACACCGATACCGATTTCCGCGCCTCCGTTGATGTCCCGCTGCAGGCAGACGATGCGCGCAAGATCTTCCGCCTCATCGATGCGCTCGAGGACTCCGACGATGTCCAGAACGTCTACACGAACATGGACTTGAGCGACGAGGTCCTCGCTGAACTCGACGCCGACTAACCTCGGCGCTGACTACTTCCTCAACTCCAGGCCGTCGATGCCGTGCACCGTCACGGTTTCGGACAGTGGTGCGCGGCCCGGATTGGTGTTGAAGACCGGGCTAGTCTCATCGGCCTTACCGAAGGTAATGGCGGTCACTAGCTTCTGGTCCTCATCCACGCCGAGGAAGTCGCGGACGGTGGGCGCGAGCAAAGACACCATGCCCTGCGGCACGCCGTGGTAGCCGTGTGCTGTTAGGGAAAGCAGGAAATTTTCTGCGTACGTACCCTGATCGAAGGACGCGCGGATGCGGTCACCCAAGGGTGGGATGAACAGTAATGCGGTGTGGGGTGCGCCGAAGAAGCGCAGATTCTCCCTCACGAATTCCTTGCGGCCCTCGGCGTCTTCGCGTGCGATGCCGATAAGGCCGTACATTTTTGCAGCCAAGTGCTGGGAGCGCTTGGGGTGAATTCCCTTACCGTAGTCAATGGTGAAATCCGGGTTGAGGCCGTTGGTATCGAACTCCTTAATGAGTTCCGCGCTCAACTCCTTGAGTTTCTCGCCACCCACGAGGTGGACGTTCCACGGCTGGGTGTTGGAGTTGGAGGGGGCGGATTGGGCGTCGATAAGCACCTGCTCAATGACCTCAACTGGGAGGGGCTCCGGTAAGAACGCGCGCGGGGAGTGGCGGGAGCGGATGAAATCAGACAATTCTTGTGAATGTGTTGACATGCGGGCCACTGTACGCGCTTTAATCATGAGAGCGAACCGCGGTGGAGGGTGTAGAACACGTGTGTGTACACTAGCTCGTGGTGGTACACGGTAAGGAGGCCGCGGTGAACTTGGAAGGCTTGCGCGTAATGGGCATTGACCCAGGTCTAACGCGCTGCGGTCTGTCCGTTGTCCAAGCAGGGCGTGGGCGCGCGGTTATCCCCATTGCCGTGGGAGTTGTGCGCACGCCCAGCGATAAGGATTTGGGAGAGCGTCTCCAGCGCCTTTCAGTGGCTGTGCGAGAGTGGATGGATGACTACCAACCACAGGTGGTCGCTCTCGAGCGCGTATTCGAACGCGGTGAAGTCTCCACCGTCATGCAGACTGCCCATGCAGTGGGCGTTCTCGTCCTTGCCGCGGCCGAGCGAGACATCCCCGTGCACATGTACACCCCGTCGGAGGTGAAGAAGGCTGTGTCCGGAAACGGGCGCGCGGACAAGAAGCAGATGACTGCCATGATTACCCGTATCCTGGGGCTCAGTGAAGCTCCGAAGCCGGCGGACGCGGCCGATGCTTTGGCGCTAGCGGTGTGCCACTGTTGGCGCGCTCCGGCATTGGCGTGGGTAAATGGCAGTGATCCCAGTGCCGGGGTAGGCGCCGGCGCGCGCACCAGCGGGGTACGGGGAACCTCGCCCCGCACAGCATCGGTCTCCCGTACGCCCTCAACTACTACGAAGTAAGGAAAAGCCATGATTGCGTCCCTGCGCGGAACCGTCCTTGATATCCAGCTTGATCACGTCGTGCTCGAGTGCGCTGGTGTGGGTTATAAGGTGCTGGCCACGCCGACGACGCTGGGAACTCTCCAGCGTGGGGAAGAAGCCCAGGTCATGACAACGTTGGTGGTCAAGGAAGATTCCATGACACTCTATGGCTTTACCAGCACCGATGATCGCGATATGTTCCATGTGCTGCAGACGGTGTCTGGGCTGGGGCCGAAGCTGGCGCTGGCGGCCTTGTCCGTGATGGGCGCTGGGGATTTGGCACAGGCGATTGCGGGGGAGGAGTCCGCGCGCCTGCAAAAGATTCCGGGCGTGGGCAAGCGCATGGCGCAACGCCTCGTGCTGGAGCTCAAGGACAAGGTGTCAGGTTTTGCGCCGGCGCTTTCCGACGTCCCACCGGCCGCCCCCACAGCCACCGGCCCCGTTGTGGACGATGTTGTCGAAGCACTGGTGGGCCTTGGCTTTAGCGACAAGGCCGCACGTCCCGTTGTTGAGGCCGTGGCTGCGGAGCAGCCTGATGCGGCGACACCGGTTGTGTTGCGTGCAGCGCTGAGCCAGCTGGGCGCGAAGAAGTAGGAGAGCGGCTGTCATGTCTGATGTAGAACGCACTGAATTCAAGCTCCCTGACGGGATGAATCTGTCTGCCCCACCGCAGCGTAACCAGGACGTCGATGCGATAGAGCAGCAGGGAGAGCACGACATTGAACGCTCCCTGCGCCCGAAGTCTCTTGATGAGTTCATTGGCCAACCTAAGGTGCGCGAACAGCTCTCACTCGTGCTCAACGGCGCGAAGAATCGCGGGGTAACTCCGGACCACGTGTTGCTCTCCGGGCCGCCGGGTCTGGGAAAGACGACCATGGCGATGATTATTGCCCAGGAACTGGGCACCTCTTTGCGCATGACGTCCGGTCCGGCACTGGAACGAGCGGGAGATTTGGCAGCGATGCTGTCGAATTTGATGGAAGGCGATGTCCTTTTTATCGACGAGATCCACCGCATCGCGCGGCCCGCAGAGGAAATGCTCTACATGGCCATGGAGGATTTTCGCATCGATGTCATCGTGGGCAAGGGCCCTGGTGCTACGTCGATTCCCTTGGAGATCCCGCCCTTCACCTTGGTAGGTGCCACGACGCGTGCCGGAATGCTCACCGGCCCGTTGCGTGACCGTTTCGGCTTCACCGCGCAAATGGAGTACTACGACACCGCGGATTTGACCAAGGTCATTACGCGCGCGGCGACCATCCTCGATGTCGATATTGACCCGGATGCCGCCGTGGAGATTGGCTCGCGCTCTCGCGGTACCCCGCGCATTGCGAACCGTTTGCTGCGCCGTGTGCGTGATTATGCCGAGGTGAACGGCGACGGTCATATTGATGTTGAGGCGGCACAAGGAGCGCTAGAGGTCTTCGATGTCGATGAGCGTGGACTCGACCGTCTCGACCGAGCTGTCCTCGAAGCCCTCATTAAAGGCCACGGCGGCGGGCCCGTCGGTGTTAATACCTTGGCTATTGCGGTGGGTGAGGAGCCCTCCACCGTGGAAGAAGTCTGTGAGCCTTACCTCGTGCGCGCTGGCATGGTGTCCCGCACCGGACGTGGCCGTGTTGCCACCGCGGCGGCGTGGCAGCATCTGGGCCTTGAAGCCCCAGACGGAGCGCTCGGCGGCGGGTTGTTCTAATTGGCCCGTCAGGCAGGGTTTCTGGCACACTAGCCACTTATGAATGGTACTCAACTAGTTCTTCTTCTCGTCCTCGCTGTCCTCGTCATCCTGCCGAGCTTCATGACAATGCGCGCACAGCGCAAGCGTCAGAACCAGATGAAGGAGCTGCAGTCTTCCCTGACTCCCGGCCAGAACGTCATTACGGCAGGTGGCTTGCACGGGACGGTCGTCGAGAAGCATGGCGAGCAGATTGATCTGCGTGTCAAGGACGGCACCGTCATGACCTTCGACACCATGGCGATTGTGCGGTCTGCCGATACCGCCGAGGGTGTGGCGGGGGCCGATACGACGGCCAACGACGACAACGACGAGCGCTTTCCCAAGCTTTAAATTTAGTTGCGCTCGTCACATCGCGGGCGCCTCACCTTAAGCCTGTTAAGGAAAACAACAGTCCATGACGTACGATGATGGACTGTGCTTTAGTCATGGTGCGTTCATCGACGCCATGACCTTTGAGTTTTAGCCCTGTTCCTCACAACACAGGAGATCTTTGTGTCCGCATCGAAACGTGGCGGTGTCAACACCAGCCAACGGCAATGGCCCAAGCGCGCGCTGGCGCTCTTCGCGCTCATTGTCATCCTGATTTATGCCCTCATTTTCTTGACCGGCAACAAGTCGGCCACACCTAAGCTGGGTATTGACCTGCAGGGCGGTACCCGAGTGACCCTCGTGCCCCAAGGCGAGGAGCCAACCCAAGAGCAGTTGCAGCAAGCGCGCACCATTTTGGAGCAGCGCGTGAACGGCATGGGTGTTTCTGGCTCTGAGGTCGTCATCAACGGTTCCACCCTGGTCATTACCGTGCCGGGTGAGGATGCCTCCCAGGCCCAGGCAGTGGGCCAGACCTCCCAACTTCTCTTCCGCCCGGTAGGCGAGCAGCCGATGCCGGACCTGGGGAAGCTGGAGAAGACGATGACGGACATGGCCAACCGCTGGGTCAAATACGGCATTTCTACCCCGGAGCACGCCAATGAGGCGCTGGCATCTATCCACGAGGCGCTCAACTCCGCGAACGACCCTGCCGCTGAGGGCGAGGACGCAAAGAAGAAGGACGACAAGAAGTCCAAGGCTCCTACCGTGACTGAGAAGCCGCTGCCGGAGCCGGCTAACTCCGTGGAGGAGACTGAGCGCCGCGAAAAGGTCAACGACGTGCTTCTCAAGGACCGTCAGTCGGAGGACCCGACCGCGCAGACCGCGGCACTGGGCCTGATGTCTTGTGACGCCGAGACGGACGCGCTGGCTGGCACCGATGATCCGGCTAAGCCGCTCGTGGCCTGTGATTACTCTAATCAGCAGCCCTACCTGTTGAACCCCGCCCCGCTTCTCGACGGCATCACGGACCCTAACGGCACCCGCTTGACCGGTAACGAGATTGATACCGACGCGCCGATTACCGGTGGTCTGAACCCGCAGACCGGTCAGATGGAGATCGGCTTTGCCTTCAAGACGGGTACCGGCCCCAACGGTTCCCAAACCTGGGCCACCCTGACTCAGGAGAACCTGCACAAGCAGGTCGCTATCACTCTGGACTCCGCTGTGATTTCTGCTCCGGTTATCCAGGGCCCAACCCCGGTGGGCTCAGCTACCTCCATTACTGGTGACTTCAGCCAGGAGGAAGCCCAGGGGCTCGCGAATAACCTTCGCTACGGTGCGCTGCCGCTGTCCTTTACCGGTGCTAATGGCGAGTCCGGCGGAACGGTCGAGACGGTGCCGCCATCACTGGGTAAGGCCGCGCTCGAAGCTGCCCTCATCGCCGGCATCGTTGGCTTTATCCTCGTTGCTGCCTACGCCATCTACTACTTCCGTGCCCTGTCCTGGGTGTCGCTCTTCCTACTCGTCGTTACGGGCGTGCTGACCTATGGCGCCCTGGTTCTCCTGGGCCGCTGGATTGGCTACTCCCTTGACCTGTCTGGCATGGCTGGTCTGGTCATCGGTATTGGCGCAACGGCCGACTCCTTCGTGGTCTACTACGAACGCATCAAGGATGAGTTGCTGGAGGGCCGTACGTTCCGTTCCGCTACCCGTACCGCATGGGAGCGTTCGCGCTCGACGATTGTCACCGGTAATGCTGTGACACTCATCGGTGCGGTCGTGGTTTACTTCCTGGCTATCGGCGAGGTCAAGGGCTTCGCCTTCACGATGGGTCTGACCACCGTCTTCGACCTCCTCGTGTCCTTCCTAGTCATGGCTCCGCTCATGCAAATCGTTGGCCGCCGCCCAATGTATGCGAAGCCCTCCATGAATGGCCTGGGCGGCATCTACAATCTGGTGGAGGAACGCCGAGAGCGCGGCTACTACGCCAAGAAGACGGAGAAGGCTGACACTACCGCTGGGGATGCTCAGGGGAGCGTCGCCAAGCCCATCGCGACTGCTACGGACGAGGAGAAATAAACCATGGCTGTCGATACCACCACTCGCAAGATTTCCCGCATGGACCGCCTCTACGAGGATGAGGGCGGATTCGATTTCGTTGGTCGCTCCAAGACCTGGTACACCATCGCCGGTGTTCTTCTCATCGCCTCGATCCTGGCGATTGCCATCCGTGGCTTTACCTTGTCCCTCGACTTCGAGGGCGGCACCAAACTCACCATGCCGGCAGGCGACCTCACCACAGAGCAGATTGAAGAGACCTTCACCGAGTCCACCGGCATCGAGCCAGAACTGGTGCAGATTGTCGGCGCGGGTTCCTCCGAAACCCTCGAGGTCACCTCGGAGCGCCTCTCCGCAGAAGAGGTGAACCAGGCACGCCAGGCCATCTTTGAAAAGTTCCAGGTCAAAGATGAGACCGGCACGCCAAGCCCCGATGCCATCGGTTCCTCCACTGTCTCCGAATCCTGGGGCTCATCGATTACCCAGCGCATGATCATCGCCATGCTCGTCTTCTTCGTCGTGGCAACCATCTACGTGGCCGTGCGTTTGCAGCGCGACATGGCATTTGCCGCCATTCTCGCGCTCATCTTTGACGGTGTCTTTATCGCCGGTATTTACGCCCTCTTCGGCTTTGAGGTCTCCCCGGCGGTCATTATCGGTCTGCTGACCGTGCTGACCTTCTCCCTCTATGACTCCGTCATCGTCTTTGACAAGGTGGACGAGAATACAACCGGCCTGGAAGGCCAACGCTCCAAGACCTATGCCGAGCTCACCAACCTGGCCATTAACCAAACGGTCATGCGCTCGATTTCGACGTCCGTGATTTCCGCACTGCCCATCATCGCGCTCTTCATCGTCGCCATCTGGCTGATGGGTATCGGCACCTTGCGTGACCTCGCGCTGATTCAGTTCATCGGTGTCATCGAGGGTATTTTCTCCTCCATCTTTTTCGCCACTACCTTGCTCGTGACCTTGGCTAACAGACGCAAGAGTGTGAAGAAGCACAACGAGGTTGTAGCGGCCTACCGGGCGGAGGGCTCGCACGCAGTAGACACTAACGTTTCCAGTGAGAAGTCCCTTCGCACCGTGGCGTCCCCGGCAAAGGCATCGCAGCCCCGTACCGAGGAGTCTGGCGGCGCCTCGTGGCGCCCCGGGCGCTAAATCATGCGTTACTCATTAGGGGCGGCACTGCTCGCAGTAGCAGTAACCGCCTCCGCATGCGGGGAAGGCCGGGACGCAGCGCTTGACGACGTCCCCCCAACCCCCTCTTTCGACCTCCTCACCGATGTCCGCTTGGCCAGCACCAACGCGGCAACGCCGTGGGGTGATGCCATGGGCGCGTCACAGCTTGCTAGCCGCATATATCCAGCGATGTACGTCCCAGGGCCAGCCGGCCAAATGATTCCGAACTCGGATCTGATCCACGCTGAGTATTACCCCTCCGATGCGGAGCATCCGGGTGCACACGTGGATTTCAAGATTACGGACCAGGCTAAGTTCTCTGATGATGTTCCGGTCACGTGCGATGACTACTTGCTGTCCTATACCGCGGGCCTGCTTAACCAAACCTTCGGATCTCGCCTGCCGTTGGTAGAGGATATCGCCGCGATGGAGTGCGCTCCAGAGTCAAAGGAATTCACGGTCTGGTTCAACCCTGATTCTGGTTCGCGCTGGCGGTATCTTTTCGGCCCCGGCACCGTTCTTCCTGCACATGCGATTGCGCAACGCTCAGGGTTGAACGTGGAGGAACTCAACGCCGCATTGCACGCACAGGATCCGTCGATGCTTGAGCAGGTGGCCCAGATCTGGCGCGACGGTTTTTCCACCGAACCTGGGCACTTTGACCCCGAATTGCAGGTGTCTTTTGGCCCCTATGTCATCGACCGCGTGGAAGACTCGGGCGCCGTCGTGTTAAAGGCCAATGACTCCTACTACGGCGACAAGCCTGAGCTCGAGGAGGTCGTGGTCTGGCCCGATACTGCCGAGGCCACCGCGCTTCTCGAGTCCGATGAATTACGCGTTGCAGAATCCCACCTCAAGGAACCCTCCTGGTTGGATCGCAATGCTGAAGGTAATCCTTTCGACGTCACTCCGGTAGTCGGTACCCTTACCGATACCTTTAGCTTCTCCGACGCTGGGCTGTTTTCTCAGCCGTGGGCACGTCAGGCTTTCGCTGCTTGCGTGGATACCGAGCGCCTTGCGGACGCAGCCAGCCGGCAGTCGGGAGTGGAGGTTCCCGCGGTCCACGTTCGCACCGTACCGCACGATGATCCGGTGGCGGCGCAGATGGCGTCGATAAGCAGGGTGCCCATTGAGCCAGCGGTCGCAGGAGGCCTGGCAGGGACCACCATCGGCGTGGGGTACTTGGCCCCCAATCCACGCTACGAGGCCATGTTGGAGGAACTCCGTGCAGTGTGCGAGCCTTCTGGAATTACCATTGAGGATCGCTCCGGAGACCGCGTTACTCGCGCCGATCTTGCTGCGGACCCTACCACTGGACTTCCCGGCATCGATGTCTACTTAGGTCCCGTGGACCCGTTGCGCGAATACTCTGCCCCGACATCCAGCGTGAAGAATTCGCGTGCCTTGCGCGAGCTGGAGCAACAGCTCTGGGAGGAGTTGCCGTCGATCCCGGTATCGGCCCAGCCCCGGAGTTTCATCGTTGACCGCGCTGTTTCGGGCGTGGTGCCCTACACTGGCCCTGCCGGCATCGGGTGGAATCTCGACCGCTGGAGTGATACCCGAAACCAAGAAACCGAAGCAAAGGAAGAGTCGTGAGCGAAATTTACGCCGCAGCAGCACAAGCCTTGAAAGACAAGGTTCGCCTGGTCCAGGACTTCCCAGAGGAAGGCATCCTGTTTGAGGATCTCACCCCGGTCCTGGCGGATGCTGCATCTTTTACTGCCGTGGTCGATGGCTTAGCGGAAGCCTGCAAGGAACTGGGCGCCGACATGGTTGGCGGGTTGGATGCACGTGGTTTCTTGCTCGGCTCCGCCGTGGCCTACAAGCTTGAGATGGGAATCTTGGCCATCCGTAAGAAGGGAAAGCTGCCGCCGCCGGTGCTTACTCAGGAATATGAGCTGGAGTACGGTAAAGCGGCCCTGGAGATTCCGAATAGTGGTATTGACATTAAAGGCAAGCGCATCGTGCTTGTCGACGACGTCCTCGCCACCGGCGGCACCCTGTATGGCGCCAAAATGCTGCTTGAAGCAGCCGGGGCTGAGGTCGCAGGCAACGTCGTCGTGCTGGAGGTCAACGGATTGCAGGGACGTCAACGCCTCGAAGGAACACCCTTGGTTGTGCTGAACCAGATGGGGGCGGCGGACTAAGCTTGTATGCCTAAGCGATTGTGCGGAGGCATACATGACTGAAAAGCAGGACAAGGCTGCATGGCGGCCGAGCGGCGTGCGCGGTATGTCCGCACGTCTAGCAAGGTCGTTGACCGGTGGCCGGGTCAAGATCAATCCGGCACTGGACCCGTTGATGTCGATTCACCGGGAGTTTCACCCGAAGGCGGATGCTGAGCTTCTCAACAATGCCTATCGGACGGCCGAGCGCTTGCATGAGGGCGTATTCCGCAAATCTGGAGAGCCCTACATTACCCACCCGTTGGCCGTGGCAACGATTGCTGCGGAGATCGGCATGGATACCACTACGGTGGCCGCGGCGTTGCTCCATGATACCGTGGAGGACACCGACTACTCCTTGGAGGACCTCACCCGAGATTTTGGTCCGGAGGTCGCCCGGCTTGTCGACGGTGTCACGAAGCTCGACAAGGTTGCCCTCGGTGCCGCTGCGGAGGCCGAGACGATTCGCAAGATGATCGTCGCGATGGCCACGGACCCGCGTGTACTCGTCATCAAGGTGTGCGATCGTCTCCACAACATGCGCACGATGCGTTTCCTTCCGCCGGAAAAGCAGGCGAAGAAGGCGCGCCAAACCCTTGATGTTATTGCGCCTTTGGCTCATCGCCTGGGCATGGCGAGCGTGAAGTGGGAGCTGGAGGATTTGGCTTTCGCGATCCTGTATCCCAAGAAGTACGACGAGATTGTCCGCATGGTGGCGGACCGCGCCCCCTCGCGCGACCGCGCGCTCAAAGAGATCACGGCTCAGGTAGGCCAAGCCCTCAAAGACAACGGCATTGAAGCCGAAGTCATGGGCCGCCCGAAGCACTACTGGTCGATTTACCAGAAGATGATCGTGCGCGGCCGCGACTTTGCTGAGATCTTCGACCTCGTGGGTATCCGCATCTTGGTCGATGATATCAATTCCTGCTATGCCGCCATCGGTGTTGTGCACTCGCTCTACCAGGCGCTTCCGGGACGCTTCAAGGACTACATCTCCTCACCGCGTTTTGGCGTGTACCAGTCTTTGCACACCACGGTGATTGCAGCAGGTGGATCCACACTGGAAGTCCAGGTGCGCACGCACGAGATGCACTACAACGCCGAATTCGGTGTGGCGGCGCACTGGCGTTACAAGGAAACCAAGGGAAAGAACTCCGGCCACCAAGAAGAAGTGGACCAGATGGCGTGGATGCGCCAGTTACTCGACTGGCAGAAGGAAGCCGCCGACCCCAACGAGTTCCTCGATTCGCTGCGCTATGACCTAACCACCAAGCAGATTTTCGCCTTTACCCCCAAGGGGGACGTGGTGAATCTTCCGGCCGGTTCCACTCCGGTTGACTTCGCTTACGCGGTGCACACGGAGGTGGGGCACAGGTGTATTGGCGCTAAGGTCAATGGCAAACTGGTTGCCCTTGAATCCGAGCTTAAATCTGGTGACAAGGTAGAGATCTTTACCTCCAAGGACCCGAACGCGGGCCCATCGCGCGACTGGCAGGATTTCCTCGTCTCACCTCGTGCGAAAACGAAGGTCCGGCAGTGGTTTGCCAAAGAGCGTCGAGAAGAGCACCTTGAGGCTGGCCGCGACGCGCTCGCCGCCGAGGTCCAGCGTGGGGGCCTGCCCATGCACCGCCTGTTTACTGCTAGCTCTATGAAGCAGGTAGCTGAGCAGTTGCATTACCCAGACGTCGATGCGCTCTACACCGCGATTGGTGCGGGACATGTCTCTGCGCAACACGTGGCCAATCAGCTCATGGCGCTCTTCGGCGACCAGGACGATGCCGTTGATGCCTTGGCTTCCCGCACCCCGCTCAGCGAGATTGAGAACTCCCGTGCACAGCACACCAAGGACTCCGCCACGGGTACGGGCATCCTCGTGGAAGGCAGCCCCGATGTCATGGCGAAGCTAGCTAAGTGCTGCCAGCCTGTCCCGGGTGATGCCATCTTCGGCTTTGTTACCCGCGGCGGGGGAGTCTCCGTCCACCGCGCCGATTGCACCAACGCCGAGAAGCTCAAGTCCGAGCCGGAACGCATGATGACGGTGGAGTGGGCCGGCGGACCTAAATCCTCAGGTGCTTTCTCCGCCACTCTTCAGCTCGAGGCCCTCGACCGTCAAGGCTTGCTGTTTGAACTCACCCGCATCTTTAGTGAGCAGAGCCTTAACGTGTTGTCCATGACCTCAAACCGGGGCGACGACCATATCGCCACCGTTCGCTTTACCTTCTCCGTTTCTGATACCAAGCAGCTCGGCCAGCTCATGACCACGCTGCGCAATACCGAAGGCGTCTTTGACGTTTACCGCGTAACCGCATAGGTCTCTACCCCCGTCAGGGGGTCGAGCTTAAACCCTTGCTGTCCCCTGGGTAACGCGTGGATGAATGTTGGGTGAAGGGGCTGGTGGAGGCGTCGTGAAGCACTGCGTCATTGTGACCGATGCGTTATAAACACGAGAGTAAGATTCCTCTCATACCCAGGAGACTCCCGTGAATTTCCGTCGCTTTGGTCAGCTACTGGCCGCCACCACCGTTACCGCCGTTGCCGTCTCTGGCGCGCCTGCGTTCGCCGCTGAGGCCGACCAGGTGACCATTTCCGTCACCAACTTCACTGACTTCCACGGCCACCTCGAGCTGGCTGAGAAGTTTGACAAGGACACTAAGGAATTGAGCGGTTACACCGAGATGGGCGCTGCCCGCATGGCTGCCCTCATCAAGTACGTCAACAAAGACCAGGAGTACGCTCTGACGTCCTCCGGTGACAACGTGGGCGGCTCCGCTTTCGTATCGGCTATTTCTGGGGATAAGTACACCAACGAGGCCCTCAACACCATGAACCTCGATGTCACTGCCGTGGGTAACCACGAGTTTGACAAGGGCACTGAGGACCTGATGGACCGCATCGTCAAGGAGTCTGACTTCCCGATCATCGGTGCGAACGTGACCAAAGACGGCAAGCCTCTCCTCGAGCCTTCCTTCGTGAAGGAAGTCGATGGCGTGAAGATCGGCTTCGTCGGCACCGTCACTGAGAACACCAAGTTCAAGGTATCCGCCGCCGCCATTCCGGGCATTGAGTTCACCGACCCAGTTAAGGCTACGAATGAGGAAGCCACCCGTCTGAAGGAATCCGGCGAGGCCGACGTTGTTGTCGCACTCATGCACGAGGACGCACAGCAATTTGCAGAGGGCTTCAACAAGGACGTCGACCTGCTTTTCGGCGGCGACACCCACGTGAAGACCCAGGGCGAGGTCGCCCGTGAGGGCGCACTGCCGCTGTACTGGGCACAGGGCTACGAGTACGGCAAGGTGCTTAACGACGCCGACATCACCTTCGACAAGGCTGAGAAGAAGATCACCAAGGTCGATCTCACCCAGTACGACGTTGCGGATGCAGAGACTTTTGAGCTTCTCCAGGGGCTGGAGGATGATGCAGAGGTTGCCTCCGTTGTCGCCGAGGCCAAGAAGGTAGCTGACGAAGAGGGCTCCAAGACCGCTGGCACCACTGAAAAGGCAATGTACCGCGGTTCTAACGATGGTGAAGATACTGGTACCAACCGCGGCGTGGAGTCCACCCTCAACAACTTCATTGCTGATGGTCAGCGCTACGCTATGTCGAAGCAGACCAACAAGGAAATCGACCTTGGCGTCATGAATGCCGGTGGTGTTCGCGCTGACCTCAAGGAAGGCGACGTCACCTACAAGGACATCTTCGCTGTCCAGCCTTTCGGCAACTCCGTCATCACGGCTGAGGTTAGCGGTGAAGACTTCATCAAGGCACTGGAGAATCAGTGGAAGCCGGGTCAGTCCCGCCCGCGCCTGGCTTTGGGCCTGTCCAGCAATGTTTCCGTGGTTTATGACCAGAAGGCTGAGCAGGGCAAGCGCGTCAAGTCTGTCACTATCGACGGCGAGCCTATCGACCCGAAGAAGAACTACAGCGTTGCTCTGTCTTCCTTCCTTGCTTCGAGCGATACTGAGGAAGGCGGTGACGGCTTCTTCGTGCCGGGTTCCATCAAGAACCGTAACGACGTCGGTTACATGGATACCCAGGCCATGATTGACTACATCGCTTCTGGCGAGTCGAAGGTACGCACCAGCCAGGGTCAGATTGGCGCTCACATCGAGGGAGACCTGAAGCCGGGCAACGAGATTACCGTGGAGCTGTCCTCTCTGAACTACTCCAACGCTGAGGAGCCGCAGGCAAAGAAGGCTACCGTCAAGCTTGGTGACGCTACCGTTGAGGCTGATATCGATAACGCTGCGCAGGACGGTGACGCTGGTTTCGGCGAGCGCGGTCGCGCAACCGTCAAGCTCACCATCCCGGAGGGTCTTGAGGGCGAGCAGAAGCTGACCATCACCACTGATGCCGGCACTGAGGCTGTTCTTCCGGTTACCCTGGAAGGCAAGGCTGAGGACAAGCCGTCTGAGACCCCGGCGCCGACGACTGAGCCGACTGTTGACCCGAAGCCGTCCAAGGAAGCTAGCTCCAAGTTCGATGGTTCTTCCTTCGGCCTGGGCCTTGGCTTGGGTATCACCGCCTCTGTTGCAGCCGCAATCGCAACCGCTCTGGCTACCGTCGGATTTGCTGCTAACGCTCTTCCGGCCCCAATTAAGCAGATGATTGAGCAGCTGCGCAAGCAGTTCAACATCTAAGACAGAATCTTTAGTAAAGCCCACACTTCGGTGTGGGCTTTTTCAATGGGCGATTGACAGGAAAAGGTAAGGTAGAGCGTCGTGGAGACCTTGAGGCTTTTTGGACGCGAAGCGATGTATCAGCTGGGTATCGAACCTCACCGCATTCCAGTGGTGATGTTCGCGACCCTCGGCATTTACCTAGCCTTCATGATTCTGGTCAAGCTCTTTGGCAGCCGTGTGCTCACGTCCATGACGGCGTCGGATGCGGTCATCATTATTATGTTCGGCGCGGTCGCTGGCCGCGTAATTATCGGCAACCCACCGACGCTCGCGGCCGGCATCATTGGCCTTTTTACCCTCATGCTTCTCGAGGCGGCTTTCGGTACCTTCCGACAGTTTGTTAAGTGGTCGAAGTTTATTGACCGTCGCCCTGTTCTGCTGGTTTATAAGGGGGAGCTGCAGGAAGACAATATGGTTTTCGCCCACATCACGGAGCGAGACGTTAATTCGGCGGTGCGCAAAGCCGGTCTTGGCCGCCGCAACGACGTGCAGCTGATGATCCTGGAACCCACAGGACACATTTCAGTCATTCGACGAGGCCAGCTCGTCGACGCCTCTGTATTCAAAGACGTACTCGGTTCCGAGCGCATCGAAGAAGTCGAAGAGGACGGCTCCAACAATTAGGGCAGCTTCCGACAACACGGACGCACCCGTCAACCTTCCTCTGGTTGGCGGGTTTCGTCGTCTCTGCATTTGCCTGGTTAGGTGCAGGATCGCCGGTGTGCCCGCTGACCGTGGTGTGGTCGGCGGGTTTAGGCGCGGGCGCGTGCGTGCAGGCGGTTAGCCTGCACCCGGCGGATCGGGTGATTGGCTTGTTCCTGGCGGTGGGTCGGGTGGTTGCCCTGTTGTTTGTCGTGCTGCTTTCTCAGAAGCGAGTCTTGCTATCGCTTCTTGGTATTCGGGCATGGCGGTAATTGGCACACCCCAGGGCGGGATGTAGCTCACCCCAGTATTCAACCGGAACATGTAACCACGCCCAGTGGGGCGTTTAGGGTCATCGTCGTTAATGCCGTTGTGGTAGGCGCATAGGAAGGTGAGGTTCTTGAGGTTGGTAAAACCTCCTGCTTGCCAGGGGATGAGGTGGTGGACTTCGCAGTAATCAGCTGGTTGGTTGCAGCCGGGCCTAGAGCAGGTTTGGAATTCAGCTGCCAGGCTGATGCGTTGCTTCCAGCTGGCATGCCGCTGAATCCTATAAGAGTTAACCGGGCCTACAAGGGGGTGGATGATGGTGGCGTAGCCAATCTCAGCAAACTTATAGGCCAAAAAGTCTGCCCCGCTCATGCGCCCGCCGTTGGTGAGGTTAAGTTCTATTTCCTCCCCATCACCGTTAATAATTTGGTCGAGCTCGTTGAGGGTGACAACGACTTGAGCATGTACGGCAGGTTTGGTGCCAATACCGCCGGTGACAATGACGGTGCGGGCAGCCTCAAGCAGGTTTGTTTTATTAACGGATTCTAGCGTTCCGCGGATATCAGCGATGACGGTCGGGGCGTCGGTGATGGTGATGGAGTTCGGCCCCTTAGAACGGTAGGTGAAGCGTACCCCGGGTTTAGCCACACGTTTGGCACGAAGCTCCTTCAAGCGCTTGGTGGCGACGTGGCGGATACGGTGGGCGGGGGTGCCGGCAAGCTTGATGCGTAGGTTCCAGGCATCGAGGTCCTTTTTGACTTTGGCGGTGTAGGACTCAATCAGGGTGAGAATGCTAAGGCTATGTTGTTGTGCCACCGCGGCAGCACGGGCTTTGCGTTGTTTGCCGGTGAAGCGGGTTTGCCCGAAGTAGGTGCGGTGAAGGTGGGCAAGTTCTGTGGCATCGGCTGGGTCGGCGCCGAGCGTGCGAAGCTCATCGGGTGAGCCTGTTGCTTGTTCCACTAGCGCGATCCCCGAGTTGCGGTAGTGGAAGTAGGTTTCTAATACCCCCATGGCCACGAAGCTTAAAACAGACCCACCAACCCCGCAACTCGAAAACGAAAAAATCCCCCGCGCGCAGCGGGGGATTAAAAGGCTTAAGGCCTTACTTGCCAGCCAGCTTGTCGCCGAGACGCATTGCATCATCCATGGCGCCAATGATGGAGGTGAGGACCTTGATCCACTCGCGGATCTCCTTCGGGCTTACGTTGCCCTCGTCGTCGGAGGAAAGAGCGAAGAAAGCTGCGGAGGAACCGTCCTGCTCAGCCGGAGCAGCGGTGGCAACAGCGGTGCCGGAGAAAGCGATGGTTGCAGCGGTAGCAGCAGCAACGATGGACTTACGGGAGAAGAACTTCATGATGGAGTGTCCTATCTTTATCGAGCGGGAGGAAGAAACTACTTGGCCTTCGGGCCGAAGTACTTGGTGTAGAAGGCGAAGACGGTGCCGAGGGCGCCGATGATGGCGGTGAAGACGGCGATCCAGTCGCGGATTTCCTTCGGCTCCATATCGGTGATGGAGGAACCTTCATCCTCGGAGGAAGAGGAGGACTCGTCCTTCTTCTTGTTGTTTGAATCGTTCTCGTTGGACTCGGACTCGTCCTTCTTCTTGTTGTTGGACTCGTTGGTCTCCTTGTCGGAGATGGTGATCGTGTCGTCCTCGGAGGTGGTGGTGTTCTCGGTAGCGGTGGAGTTGGTCTCCTTGGTGGTGGTCTCAGCGGAAGCAACGGACACGCCGGTCAGGGAAACGGTTGCTGCAGTTGCAGCGGCTACGAGTGCCTTACGGGAGAAGAACTTCATTCTCGTTCCTTTTATATCTCGGGAATTTCAAAGACCTCACAGATGCTACTGAGACTAGAGTTGATATGCAAGAGATTTGTCAAAAAGTTCTTCACTCTGTGAATCAACTGCCCGCATGATGTGAGCTGGGCTTTCCAATTGAGCTCGGAACAGCTTAGGTTAATGCGAGGTAAAGGAACAGCTCAAGGCTAAGAAATTCTCAGAAGAGAAATGATACTGGCTTTAACAAAGAAGAACCCCCGCTCACACTTGGGAGCGGGGGTTAACCACCGTATTGGGGGTAAACGCTAGCTTTCGATGGTGGCCTTGGTGATGCGAACCTCTTCAGCGGGTTCGCCATCCCCGGCGCCATCCTTGACACCCTTTTCAGCAATGGCGTCGATAGACTTCTGGCCCTTGTCGGTGAGGTTTCCGAAGTACGTGTAGGCCGGTGGCAGCTCAGAGTCCTTGTAATTGATGAAGAACTGGGAGCCGTTGGTATCTGGCCCAGCGTTAGCCATGGCGAGGGAGCCCTTCGGGTAAAGGACATTCTGGCTGAGAGCAGCGTCGTCAGCCTCATCAGTTGGGTACTCGTTGGCGAACTGGAAACCCGGACCGCCAGCACCCTGGCCGGTCGGGTCGCCACACTGCAGGACAAAGATTCCGCCATCGGTCATGCGGTGGCACACGGTGTCGTCGTAGTATTCAGCCGAAATCATGTCCGTAATAGCGTTGACCGTGCAGGGAGCCAGGGAACGATCGAGGGTCATCTCGATGTCGCCCTGCTTGGTAGCGAAGTTAACGGTTACTTCACCTTCGGCCGGAATGTCCTTGCCTTTAGGGGTGGCGACGTCACGGGCGGCGTCACCGGTCTCTGTGTATTCACAGGTCACGGTTTTGCCGAGGGGCTTTTCACGCTTGCCGCTTAGCGCCTCAGCGGTCAGGGCCTCAGACGTGGTTTCAGCTGCTGAGGTCTCCTGCGCTTGAATCTCTTCCTCATCACCTGAACGCGTGGCGAGGAACCAGATTCCGCCGACGAGAGCAATAATGACAACGGCTGCAGCAAATACAACGCCCAGCGGACGGGTCTTCTGCTTGCGGTCGCGGGACTTCAGCTCGCGATCGAGCTGGTTGAGCGCATCGTCCATGCGCTGACTGTTGGTAGGCACCTTTGTTTCCTCCACAGGGGTCTGATTTTTCGACTTACTCATCTTAACCGCACGAGGGTTCTTCATGGCGCGCCGCCCCGCCCGTCAGTACCCTTGGGTGACATGGCTACTGTTAATTTTAAGAACGAACCTACTCAGACCAATGGAGAGTTGCCGAAGGTCGGAGAGGCCCTCCCAGATTTCACCCTCGTTGGCACTGACCTGGAAGAGGTCTCCAAGGCCGACTTCGCTGGCAAACGCTTGGTGGTCTCGTGCTTCCCGTCCCTGGACACGGGTGTGTGCGCGGCGCAGCTGCGTACCTTCAACGAGAAGGCTGCCGGTTTGGACAACACCGTCGTCCTGTCGGTCTCTCGCGACCTGCCCTTCGCTCAGGAGCGTTTCTGCGCGGCAGAGGGAATCGAGAACGTGGTGAGCGCTTCGGATTTCCGTTCGGACTTTGCTGACAAGCTTGGTCTGGTTTTGGAAGGTTCCCCGCTCAAGGGCTTGTTTGCTCGCGCGGTCATCGTGACCGATGAGGACCACAACGTGGTCTACACCGAGCTCGTTCCGGAGGTCACCACCGAACCGGACTATGACGCCGCGCTGGCTGCTCTGAAGTAGATGACTACACCGGAGATCTTCGGCTTCGCCGCGGGCCCATACAAGACCAACACGTATGTTGTGTCTCATGAATCCCGGGCTTTCATCGTGGACCCCGGGATGCATACCCACGAGCGCCTCGTGCAGCTCGCAGGGGAGAAGGGACTGGAGTATGAGGCAGTCGTGCTTACCCATGGTCACATTGACCACACAAGGGATGCGGCAGAGTTCGACCTGCCGGTGTATATCCACCCGGATGACGCCTTCATGCTTGTCGACGGCTCCGGGGTATCCCCCCAGTCCCAAGTACTGTTCGATTGCGCCTCGATGAAGCAGGTCGCCGAGCGTCGCGACCTCATCGGCGGTGAGACACTGTCCTTGGCCGGCCTAGATTTCAACCTTGTCCATGCACCGGGACATTCGCCTGGCTGCGTCATGCTGGTGAGCGAAGAGGTTGCACTGACCGGTGATGTGCTCTTCAAGGGCTCGATTGGCCGCACGGACTTGCCGCATTCAGATCATGCCGCGATGCAGCGTTCGTTGCGCGGGCCGGTGTGGGAACTTGATGACTCTCTCGCGATTCTGCCCGGCCATGGTCCGACATCGACGATGCGTCGAGAGCGAGCGACCAATCCGTTTCTCATCGCAGCGGGGGATGTACTCTAAAGGGCGTGAGTGATAAGAAGCAGTTCAAAGCCCTGTCCGCGCCCAAGGGCGTGCCGGACTACGTCCCGCCGCAATCGGCCACGTTTGCCAAGGTGCGTGAGACTTTCGTGCATCAGGCACACCTGTCCGGCTTCCAGCACATCGAGCTCCCCGTCTTTGAGGACACGTCGTTGTTTGCCCGTGGCGTGGGCGAATCCACGGACGTGGTGTCCAAGGAGATGTACACCTTCGCCGACCGCGGAGACCGTTCCGTCACCCTGCGCCCAGAAGGTACGGCAGGTGTCATGCGCGCGGTCATTGAGCACAACCTGGACCGTGGCCAGCTGCCGGTGAAGCTCAATTACTTCGGTCCCTTCTTCCGCTATGAGCGTCCGCAGGCCGGCCGCTACCGCCAGCTGCAGCAGGTGGGCGTGGAGGCTATCGGTGTGGATGACCCCACCCTGGATGCGGAGACTATTGCGTTGGCGGATCGTTCCTACCGCAGCTTGGGGCTGAGCCAGTTCCGCTTGGAGCTGACTAGCCTGGGTGACCACGAATGCCGCCCAGCCTACCGCGAGAAGCTGCAGGATTTCCTGTTCAAGCTGGACTTGGATGAAGAAACCAAGGCGCGTGCGGAGCTCAATCCGCTGCGCGTGCTTGATGACAAGCGCCCGGAGGTTCAGGAGCAGCTTGTCGACGCCCCCCTGATGCTCGACCACCTCAATTCCGAGTGCCGCGAGCACTTCGAGACCGTCACGGGCTTACTCGATGACATGGGGGTTGCCTACACCATTAACCCGCGGATGGTGCGCGGCTTGGACTACTACACCAAGACCTGTTTTGAATTCGTCCACGACGGTCTAGGTGCGCAGTCTGGCATCGGCGGCGGTGGCCGTTACGACGGGCTCATGGCCCAGTTGGGCGGTCAGGAGCTGTCCGGCATTGGCTATGGCCTGGGCGTGGACCGCACGGTGCTCGCGCTTGAGGCAGAGGGTGTGTCCCTCGACGGTGTCGACGAGCGCGTCGCAGTCTTCGGCGTGGCCATGGGTGCGGCTGCTAAAAAGAAGATGGCAGTTATCATCAATGAACTGCGCAAGGCTGGCATCTCTGCGGACATGTCCTTCGGTGATCGCGGCCTCAAGGGTGCGATGAAGGGGGCGGACCGCGCCAATGCGCGCTTCGCCCTAGTCCTCGGTGATCAGGAGCTCGAGGCCGGCACCGTGGCCCTCAAGGACCTGGCCGCGCATGAGCAGCACGACGTCCCGGTGGGGGACGTCGTCAAGCAACTGCGCGAACTGGTTTAGCACTCCACCTGGGAGACGCTGAAGCCCATCGTCTTGGCCAGGCCACCGAGTGAGGTCTCCTTGTACTTGGAGAGCATATCGCGTCCGGTCTCGGCCATTGTTTGTACGGCGTTGTCGAGGGTGACGTAGTGCGTGCCCTCGCCCATGCGGGCTAGGCGTGCGGCGTTGATGGCCTTGACCGCGCCGATGGCGTTGCGCTCGATACAGGGAATCTGCACGAGGCCGCCGACTGGGTCGCAGGTTAAACCGAGGTTATGCTCGAGCGCGATTTCGGCGGCATTTTCCACCTGTGCGGGGGTCGCACCGAGGAGCTCGGCCATGCCGGCCGCAGCCATGGAGGAGGCGGAGCCGACCTCGCCTTGGCAGCCGACTTCTGCGCCGGAGATAGAGGCGTTGGACTTAATGATGATGCCGATAGCACCTGCGGTGAGCAGGTAGCGGCGGGCATCAGCACGGGTAAAGTCACATTGGAAGTCGCGGGCGTAGTGCAACACGGCGGGGATAATTCCGCATGCGCCGTTGGTGGGGGCGGTGATGACGCGGCCGCCGGCGGCGTTTTGCTCGTTGACAGCTAGTGCGTAGAGGTTAACCCATTCCATTGCGGAAAAACCGCAGGACTCATCGTCCTGTTTGGCCAAAAGTTGTTGATACATACCGGGCGCACGGCGGTTCACACGCAGGCCACCAGGCAAGATTCCCTTAGTGGAAATTCCCTCAGTCACGCATTCACGCATGATGTCCCAGACGAGGTCGAGGTGCTTGTAGACGTAATCCAGCCCGCCCTCATCACGGTGGAGAACAGCCTCGTTGGCAGCAACGATCTCCCAAATGGCCTTGTCATGGGCTTCGCACAGATGCAGCAGGTGCTCGCCGGATTGGAACTCATAAGGAACCGTATCCTCGGCGGTCGCCGCGGCGACGCCTGCGGGCACACCGGTGTCCGTCTTAAGCTCGGCATCGAATTCCGCGCGCGACAGGATAAAGCCACCGCCGACGGAGAAGTACTCCGCATTCTCGGCGAGAAGCGAGCCGTTCTCGTCCCACGCTGTAAAGATCAGGCAATTCGGGTGCTCTGGTACCGGCTCATTGTTGAATTCGATGCTGTACTTTACCTCACCTGCGGGGCCAGAGATGGTGCCTTCCGAGGGGATGAAGGCGTCGGCGCGGGGTTCGGCGTCGAGCGGTACGCTGAGTGGTTCCCACCCAGCCAAACCGAGGATGACGGCGCGGTCGGTGGCGTGGCCACGGCCGGTAGCGGATAGGGAACCGCGCAGCTCGGTGTGGACCTTTGCCGGGCGCTGGTCAAGCGTTTCGATAAAGGCTTTCGCGGCACGCATAGGGCCCACAGTGTGTGAGGAGGAGGGGCCGATTCCAATGGAGAAAATATCGGTCACGCTAATAGTCATTAAGACCTCCTTAGGTGGCATTCAATAAGTATCGATTCACGATAGTACCGAGTACCATGGCCGGCTGCTTAGCCCGGTTGGCCGTTGTGGTCAGCAAGGAGCGCACGGAATCCCGTGGGGTCGGAATCACTGTCGGAAGCTGCGTCGATGCCGGTTTCTGCCGAGGATTTGTCGTCCATTGGACCTGCCAGGCCGGCGACGCGGTCGAGGGGACGGACCATCAAGTCAGCCAACTCGCGCGCGGCGCGCTCGATGCGTTGTTCATTGCGCGCGCCTTCCGTCGTGCCATAGTCTTCCGTGGCATGGAAAACCCCGGTTGGCACCACGGTGGCGTGCAGATAGTTAAGGAGCGGGCGCAGCGCGTAGTCCAACACCAGCGCGTGCCGGCTGGAGCCGCCCGTCGCAGCGATGAGGGTAGGCAGACCGTTGAGAGCATGCGGCTCCAACGTATCGAAGAACATCTTGAACAGGCCTGAATAGCTGCCCTGGAAGACTGGACTCACGGCGATGAGGCCATCTGCCTGCATAACGGCGGATTTCGCCTCCTCAAGGTGTGGGGTGGGCGAGACCCAGTTGGTCATAGCGTCAGCCAGCTCTCCGGCCAGCTCACGCAGCTCCACCACAGTCACATCCACGCCTTCGCCCCGGGCGGTGATCTGGGAGGAGGTGGCGGCGGAGAGGGCGTCGGCAAGCGCACGCGTCGTGGAAGGCGAGGATAGACCTGCCGTGACGACAACCAGTGAACGCAATTATTTCTCCTCTCCAGGGCTAACCAATGCATGCGGGATGTACGAGGCGAGCGTAGCGTGCGTCGGCGGGTCAGAGGGTACGTGATCTGGGCGGCGCTGCTCAAAACGGCGGCGCAGTTCCGGAACCACCTGCGTGCCGAGAATCTCAATCTGCTTGAGCACTACCTCCTGCGGCAGGCCTGCATGATCGATGAGGAAGAGCTGGCGCTGATAATCGCCGACCCAGTCGGCAAACTGGACTGTGCGCTCCACCACCTGTTCCACTGTGCCCACCGTCAGCGGGGTCTGCGCGGTGAACTCCTCCAGCGAGGGGCCGTGGCCATAGACCGGGGCGTTATCGAAGTAAGGGCGGAAACAGTCCTTGGCTTCCTGCTCCGTGGAGCCGATGAAGGCCTGCCCGCCCAAGCCCACGATCGCCTGGTCTGCCCGACCGTGGCCATAGGATTCATAGCGGTTGCGGTACAGGTTCACCATTTTTGCGGTGTGTTCCTTGTTCCAGAAGATGTTGTTATGGAAAAAGCCGTCGCCGTAAAAAGCGGCCTGCTCAGCAATCTGCGGGGAGCGGATGGAGCCGTGCTACCCGAAGGGCGGGATGCCGTCGACAGCTGCAGGCGGGTAGTCTTGGCCGCGATGTAGGCCAAATGCGTCGTGGGCGCGGAGGACACGAAAGGCGGATTGTGGTGCTCGCCCGTGGCGATAACGTCGAGACCTACCTCCTCCGCCTTGAGCGCGATCTCAGTAATGGCGCGGATGCGCTCGGCCTCGGTGGGGGTAGTTCCGGTCGTGGGGTCTTGCGTGACGTCACCCACGGTAAAGATTCCGAATTGCATGCCAAGCTCCTTTCTATGACATGACAACAAGGGTGGGGTGAGGGATTATTCCCACTCGAGGGCGTCGACAAGCACAGCAAGGTCCGCCGGTGTAGCGATGGCCACTGGGCGCTGCGAAGGTTTGCCGTTTTCAGTGAGGAGAACCGCGCTGGGGTGCGTGCCGTCCTTGGCCGGTTCGGTGAGTGCATCGACGACCTCCTGCGCCGTGGCAGCGCGGGGCAGGAACTCGGCGCGGTCCTTGCGCTCCGTCATGGCGAGCACTGTGCTTACCGATGCTGCACCAATCGCCCCATCATCACCTAAATCTGCCGCTACCCACCGCGCGATGGCATTGGTGGTCAGCAGTGCAGTAAACGTACCGGAGTCATAAATGGGGATTTGCGAGTATCCGGTCTTGTTGATGAGGGAGAGGGCGTCGAGGATATCTGCGTCAGGCTCGAGAATCGTCACCTCGTTGTGCGGCAAAAGCGACAGCGCACTGGGCGGGTCTGTGAGCAGGCGTTGAAGGTTCTCCAATTGGTTGACGACTTGTGGGTGCGGGGTAGCAATGGGCTCGTCGTCGTAGTAGCGGCCATGCGCGATGGCGTTGCGCAGGTTGGAAATATCTTTGAGCTGCTCCGCTTGGCGCTTGCTGAGGAGGTGTTTGTCGTGGGCGCGATCGACCATCCACCAGAAGGAATCTGAATTCTTCGCGCCAATGGCCTGGCGCAGGAACTGTTCAATGTCGTTGAAGGCGGCGAAGAAGCGCGCCACGGGGTTCTCGCTCATAGAGACCCAGTGTACGGATAGCGGTGCAGGTGGCATGTCCCGAAAACGGCGACACCGCCGCGAGAACCGGTGCGGATTCGCGGCGGTGTGCAGGAAGGAGCGGTAGCTTAGAAGACTACGCGCAGGATGGAGACGGTCACGGCGGCGATAGCCGCGGCGGCCGGCAGGGTGATGACCCACGCCAGGGCGATGGGCTTCATCAGATTCCAGTTGGCGGCACGGTTGACAATGCCCACGCCCAACACAGCACCAATGAGGATGTGCGTGGAGGAGACCGGCAGACCCAGCAAAGACGCGGCCATGACCACGGCGGCAGCTGCCAGCTCAGCAGCGAAACCGGAGGACGGGTGCATCTTGGTCAGGCCAGAGCCAACGGTCTGGATAACGAAGCGGCCAATGAACCACAAACCGGACACCAAGGCAATGCCCATGGCAATCATGACTGGTAGCGGCACGGACACCTCGTCCGAAATTTGGTTGGTTTGCATCACGTCAAAGACTGCGGCAAATGGGCCAATAGCGTTAGCGATATCGTTCGAACCGTGGGAGAACGCGAAGGCAGACGCAGTAAAGACCTGCATCCAAGAGAAGAGAAGGAAGGTCGAACGAGATAGGGACTTGTTCTTCAGGGAACGAGCGAAAATGAACACGGCCATCCAGACCGCCGCACCGACCATGCCCATGACGAGGAGGTTCTGCAGGGTGGAGAAGTCCACGCCGGTGTGCTTAAGTCCCTTGAACAGCACCATCGCGGAAATGATGATGGCGCCCAGAGCGGCGAGCAGTGGCACCCAGTTTTCCAAGGCCTTGTGCGCGTGAACGTCATCCAAGTCCTTGTTGATTTCGTGCAGGTCGCGGTAGTATTCGGACTCCAGAGCCTCGGGATCGTAATCATCCTCGGACGTCAGTGCTGCGTCACGAGCCATGGCGTTGGTGTAGGAAATCTGCTGCAGCTCGTTCATGCGCTCGAAGCGGGTCTTGTGCTCCTTACGCAGCTCCGCGCGGCGGGTCTTAATCTCACGCAGACGCCCATCAGCAGCCTCGTTGTAGACGAGGATGGAGCTCTTAATCCACTTGAACAGCAGGTAGGCCGCGATGCCGCCGAGAACTGGGGAGAGAACCCACGAGAAGGCAATGGTGCCGATACCGCCCCACTGCACCATGTCCATTCCGCCCTTGCCGGTGATGAAGCCGACGGTCAGTGCAGCGCCGACGATGCCGCCAACGATGGAGTGGGTCGTCGAAACCGGCCAGCCCATGCGGGTAGCGACGAGAAGCCAGATGGCGGCACCGAGGAGCGAGGACATCATGATGTATACGAACTCCATCGGGTCCAAACCGTCGATGGCATCCAGGTCAACGATGCCGGAGCGCACGGTATCCGTCACCTCGCCACCGGCGAGAATGGCGCCGGAGACCTCGAAGACGGCCGCAACAGCAAGGGCCTGTTTCATGGACAACGTGCCGGCACCCACGGAGGTGCCGAAGGAGTTGGCGACGTCATTGCCACCGATGTTGAAGGCCATGAAAAGGGCGAAGATAATGGCAGTGACCAAAAGGATGCGGTTGGCGCCTTCGGCAACCTCGCCGTTGCCCCAAATGATAAAGAAGATGAGAGTTACGGCGGTGAGAACGCCGAAGAACAGGTGCCAAATCCAATCTCTGTTCTTTCCGTTCACGGTCTCGAGGTCCGGCATCGTCGGTGTGGCGGTGCTCAAAACGTCGGTCCTTTCTGAAAAACAGAGCCTAGCGAGGTAATCCGCAGGCTCAATGAAGCATTAAAAGATAGAGCGGTACCCACCACGAACGGGCGGGAACCTGGATAGCGTAAGAAACCCAGGTGGCCGAAAGGTGAACGACTTATGACTGCAGTCCTAAATCTTATAGAGTCAATGACCAAGCCCCTGCGTGCGGCTCAGCGTACGCGTTGGGAAGCCTCTTTTACGCAAAAAATGTGCACAGCCCTGCATTAACAGGGGTGTGCACAGTGTGGGGAGCGGTGGGCATGCGCTGTCGCGCGGCCCCATCAGCGATGCCACATGAGGTGTGGCTCGTTACCTTTTAGGACTTGTATACTCCACGTTCCAACGTGTCGCACTGCTCCATCTTGCCGGACTCGTAGCCTGCCAGGAAGTACTTGGCACGGTCCTCGGAGGAGCCATGCGTCCACGTATCCGGGCGTACCTCGCCGCCGGAACGACGCTGAATGTTGTCATCGCCCACCGCGCGAGCAGTGTTAACAGCATCGGTGACCTGTTGTTCAGTGATGGTTTCCAGGAGGGCATCATCACCCTCGTCGGCGTAGTGTGCCCACAGGCCTGCGTAGCAATCTGCCTGCAGCTCGATCTTGACCGCGTTGGAATCCTCACCGGGGTCGTTGTAGTTCGAGAGGCTGAGCGTTCCCTCTAGCTTCTGAATGTGATGGCCAAATTCGTGGGCGACGATGTACATCTGTGCCAGCGGCGCATTCTCGCCTCCGAAGTTGCGAAGCTGATCAAAGAACGCGGTGTCGAAATAGGCAGACTCATCGGCAGGGCAGTAGAAAGGGCCAGTGGCACCGGAAGCCTGGCCACATCCAGAGACCGTCGTGTTGTTGAAAATGACGCGGCCTGGCTCGGAATATTTCAAGCCAGCCTGTTCCGGAAGCTGCTGTGCCCAGACCTTATCCACGGATTGTGCCGCAAACATGACACGACAATCGTCGTACTTGTTGCCGTCCTCTGCGGTCTGGCAGTGTGCGAAGGCATCCTCGCCGCCTTCTTCGGGGCCCACCTGTGTCTGGTCGGGCTGTGTTTGATCAGTGGTGAGTACTCCCGGGTCGCCGCCAAGCAGGAGGTACAGACCAATAAGGAGGAGGGAGCCGACGCCACCGCCGGTAGCAATCATTCCGCCACGGCCGCCACCGCCTGAGCTGGCTCGCTTGCCGTCGAAACTTGCTCCAGATTTGAAAGTCATGGAACAGATTCTGCCACACCCCGGGCAGCTCGGCTGTGCTTCATGGGGAGCTGCGTCATAACGGAGCCTGTGCCCCCAGCGCTGAGCCCGTCCGCTAGGAGCGGTAGACTTGGGCTGTTCAAATTCTTGTGCTCCTCGGCGCGTGCTGTTTACGCGTGGCGTGGGTGGGCACGAGCGTCAACAATAAGAAGGGATTGAACGAACGTGTTGCGTACACATTTGGCAGGCGAACTGCGCAAGGAGATGGCGGGGGAGACCGTCACACTGACTGGTTGGGTGGCCCGCCGCCGCGACCATGGTGGTGTTATCTTCATCGACCTGCGTGACCGCTCCGGCGTTGCCCAGGTCGTCTTCCGCGAGACCGAGGTGGCGGAACGCGCTCACGACCTGCGCTCTGAGTACTGCGTGAAAGTCACGGGTGTAGTTGAGCCCCGCCCAGAAGGCTCCGCAAACCCGAACCTTGCGTCTGGTGAGATCGAAGTTAACGTCACCGACCTCGAGGTGCTCAACAAGTCTGCAGCGCTTCCGTTCCAAATTGATGATCCGTCTTCCTCCGGCGAGGTCGGCGAGGAAACCCGCCTGAAGTACCGTTACCTGGATTTGCGTCGTGAGCGCCAGGCTAACGCCTTGCGACTGCGTTCTGCCGCCAACCGTGCTGCCCGCCAGGTGCTGGATAGCCACGACTTCACCGAGATTGAAACCCCGACGCTGACCCGCTCCACCCCGGAAGGCGCACGTGACTTCCTGGTTCCGGCGCGTCTCAAGCCGGGCAGCTGGTACGCCCTGCCGCAGTCCCCGCAGCTGTTCAAGCAGCTGCTCATGGTCTCCGGCATGGAGCGCTACTACCAAATCGCTCGCTGCTACCGCGATGAGGACTTCCGTGCTGACCGCCAGCCCGAGTTCACTCAGCTCGATGTGGAGATGTCCTTCGTTGACCAGGACGATGTCATCGCCTTGGCAGAAGAGATTGTTTCCGCTCTGTGGAAGCTCATCGGCTATGAGATCAAGACCCCGATTCCGCGCATGACCTATGCCGATGCCATGAAGTACTACGGCTCTGACAAGCCGGACCTGCGCTTTGACATCAAGATCGTGGAATGCACCGACTTCTTCAAGGACACCACTTTCCGCGTGTTCCAGAACGAGTACGTCGGCGCAGTCGTCATGGAAGGCGGTGCCTCTCAGCCGCGCCGTCAGTTCGATGCTTGGCAAGAATGGGCTAAGCAGCGCGGAGCCAAGGGCCTTGCCTACATCACCATAGCGGAGGATGGCACCTTGGGCGGTCCGGTGGCCAAGAACATCACCGATGCCGAGCGTGAGGGCATCGCAGAGCACGTTGGTGCCAAGCCGGGTGACGCTATATTCTTCGCTGCAGGCGACACCAAGTCTTCCCGCGCCCTGCTCGGCGCAGCCCGTGGTGAGATTGCGAAGAAGCTGGACCTCATCAAGGACGGCGACTGGGCCTTTACTTGGGTTGTTGATGCGCCGCTCTTTGAGCCTTCCGCTGACGCCACCGCGTCCGGCGATGTCGCTCTGGGCCACTCCAAGTGGACCGCTGTTCACCACGCCTTCACCTCCCCGAAGCCGGAGTACCTCGATACCTTCGACAAGGAGCCGGGCGAGGCCCTGGCGTATGCCTACGACATTGTCTGCAACGGCAACGAGATTGGCGGCGGTTCCATCCGTATCCATAACCAGGACGTGCAGAAGCGAGTCTTCGACGTGATGGGTATTGGTGAGGAAGAAGCCCAGGAGAAGTTCGGCTTCCTGCTCGACGCATTCCAGTTCGGTGCACCGCCGCACGGCGGCATTGCCTTCGGCTGGGACCGTATTGTCTCCCTGCTGGGCGGCTTTGACTCTATCCGTGACGTCATTGCCTTCCCGAAGTCCGGCGGTGGCGTTGACCCGCTGACCGACGCCCCCGGTACCATCCCGGCTGCGCAGCGCAAGGAAACCGGTGTCGATTTCAAGCCGGAGAAGGCCGCCAAGGCTGATAAGGCTGCACAGGCTGAGACCAAGGCAGAATAGGCCGCTATCGAGGGAGGGCTGTGAGCGCAGCCCTCCCTGACAATCACGTGGAAGTCCTAAGGCCACGTTCGCAGCGAGGGGTGCATCCTTGCTGATGGTGCTCGCCGTGCCTCGTGGCTGCAAGGCGAGTATCATGGTTGGGCCAATGACGAGTGGAGGCAGACAAGCCAGTGAATGCTGTGGAGCAGGAATCAGTCAAAAGCAGCGTGGTCGAGGAAGCATCGCAGATGCTGTCCCGCCGCTTCGGCGGTGAGCCGGAACTGAGCGATATTGAAACCCTCAGCGGTTCCGGCAACGCCGTCGTGCTGCGCGCACGAACCACGCCGAGTGCCTTCTTCCCTCACCGCTCGGTTGTCATCAAATACAACCCAGTGACCGGCCACTCCATCGACGACGCCGCACTCTTGCGCGAGGTAGTGGCGTATCAGTTCACCACCTCACTGTCGGAGGAGGTGCGCCCGGGGCCGGTGCTGTTGGCACATGACGTCGACAAGCGCATTCTCGTGCTGTCTGATGCTGGCGATGGCGATACTCTTGCCGATACCCTCACGCGAAGTGGTGAGGACGAGCGCCGCGATCTGCTCCGCGGGCTCGGCAGCGCGCTTGGCAAGATGCATGCGGGAACAGCAAGCCGCAAAGAGGATTATGACGCGCTGCTCAATCGTCAACTGCGCAAGCACCCGGAGTATGCAGAACACCAGGCACTGCGTGATGACTCCTTGCAAAGCTCGATTCTCATCGGCGCCGATATCCTCACCGAAGCTGGTCTAGAACTCCCGGAACATGTGCTTGAGTTGGCCCGCACGGCTACCGGGAACCTGAGCTCGGGACGAATCCGTGCCTTTACCCCCTTCGACCTGTCCCCGGACAACATCATTGTCGGGCAAACTCTGACCTTCTTGGATTACGAGTGGGCAGGTTTCCGCAACGTTGGCTTTGACGTGGCTTGCGTGGTGGCGGGCTTCCCGCAGTTCCTTTTCACACGCCCTATTAGCGACGACGAGGCAGAGGTTTTTATCCACGCGTGGCAACGTCGCATCGTCGATGTCTGGCCGCAATTGGCGGATGAGCAAACACTGCATGAGCTGCTTGTTGCCTGCCTAATCGGCTGGGCTTTCTCCAGCGTGACTACGATGTACGCTGGCGGCATTGAAGGGGTGGTGGCGTTGTCGGAAGGCAATGCAGATATCAATCATGACCCGCAGCGCTCACTGCTGCGACCGTCAGATCGCGGCCCCTTCACCGAAGATGAACACCTTATTCGGCGCGACCTGTACGAGACCTTTGAGGCACTGTCACGTTTTGCCGCACTGTGCCCCAATGACGTGTGCGCCGACGTTGCAGAGTTTAGCGGCCGCGTTGCTCAGCGTTTACAGGATTCCTAATGGATCAGGGCTCCCTCTTCGGCGATGATGCCGCTACGCACCGACCCGCCGCTGCTGGCGCGGACATGTTTGCTACGCATTCGGGCTCACCCCTCGCCGCCCGTATGCGACCGCAGAGCCTTGAAGAGGTAGTGGGACAAGAACACCTCCTAGAACCGGGCACACCTTTGCGCCGCCTCGTGGAGGGCTCTGGAGAGGCCTCCGTTATTCTCTATGGGCCTCCTGGCACAGGTAAAACCACCCTGGCGTCCCTCATCGCGTCATCCCTGGGTGATAACTTCATTGGCCTTTCAGCGTTGGATTCTGGTGTCAAGCAGGTCCGTGAGGTTATTACCCATGCTCGGCGTGAGTTAATTGAGGGCCGCCGCACCGTCCTCTTCATCGACGAGGTTCACCGTTTCTCCAAAACTCAGCAGGATGCGCTACTTGCTGCCGTCGAGAACCGCACTGTTCTCCTCGTGGCTGCTACCACGGAGAACCCCTCCTTTTCTGTCGTAGCGCCGTTGCTGTCGCGCTCCTTGCTCTGCCATTTGCAGCCGCTTGATGATGCTGCCCTGCGTACCCTCGCCGAGCGAGCTCTCACCAGCGAGCGCGGATTGGGTGGGCGTATCACTGCAAGTGACGAAGCCTTGGATCAGCTCGTGTTGCTGGCTGGGGGAGACGCGCGCCGCACGTTGACCTACTTAGAAGCCGCGGCGGAGGCTGTACCGGATGGCGGGGAGCTGACAAGTGAGGTTCTCACCGCGAACGTCAATCGCGCAGTCGTGCGCTATGACCGCGATGGCGACCAGCACTATGACGTGGTATCCGCCTTCATCAAGTCCATCCGCGGCTCAGATGTCGATGCAGCTTTGCACTACCTTGCCCGGATGGTGGAGGCAGGCGAAGACCCGCGTTTTATTGCTCGCAGGCTTATCATCCATGCTTCTGAGGACATCGGTATGGCGGACCCCACAGCCCTTCCCACTGCGGTGGCTGCCGCGGAGGCCGCAGCGCTCATCGGCCTGCCAGAGGCCCGCATACCGCTGGCCCAAGCCACCATCCACCTGGCTACCGCGCCAAAGTCTAATTCCGTTGTCAATGCCATCAATGCAGCGCAGGCCGATGTTCAAGCCGGCAAGATTGGTCATGTACCTGCCCATCTGCGCGATGGCCACTACGAAGGGGCTAAGCGCCTAGGCAATGCGGTGGGCTACATTTACCCACACGATGATCCCCGGGGAGTCGTCGCGCAGCAGTACTTGCCGGATGCGCTTGGTGACGCCACGTATTATCACCCCACCGACCACGGCGCGGAAAAGCGCGTGCATGACTATTTGGGAAGATTGCGGGACATCATTCGGGGGCGGCGTCGATAAGCACGCCCCACGACGGGTAAAGTTGAGCGCTGACTAGAAACGACTCAACAGTGAAGGACTTTTGCTCGTGAAGACTCATGAGATCCGGGAACGTTTTACCCAGCACTTCGTCAAGGCCGGCCACGAAGCCGTGCCCAGTGCGTCGCTGATCCTGGATGACCCGAACCTGCTCTTCGTCAACGCCGGCATGGTTCCCTTCAAGCCCTACTTCCTGGGCCAGCAGAACCCGCCTTTTGCCAATGGCACGGCTACCAGCATCCAGAAGTGCGTGCGCACCTTGGACATCGAAGAGGTCGGTATCACCACCCGCCACAACACGTTCTTCCAGATGGCGGGTAACTTCTCCTTTGGGCAGTACTTCAAGGAAGGTGCAATTACCCACGCCTGGACGCTGCTGACAAACTCAGTCGAAGATGGCGGTCTGGGCCTTGACCCGGAGCGTCTGTGGGTCACCGTCTATCTCGACGATGATGAGGCAGCCGATATCTGGCACAACAAGATTGGTGTTCCACGCGAGCGTATTCAACGCCTCGGCATGGAAGATAACTACTGGTCCATGGGTATCCCTGGACCGTGCGGTCCATGTTCGGAGATTTACTATGACCGCGGCCCGGAGTACGGCAAGGACGGCGGCCCTATCGAGGACGATAACCGCTACATGGAGATCTGGAACCTCGTCTTCATGCAGAACGAGCGCGGCGAGGGCATTGGTAAGGGCAACTTTGAAATCGTCGGTGAGCTGCCCAAGAAGAACATCGATACCGGTATGGGAATCGAACGCGTCGCCTGTATCCTCCAGGGCGTGGACAACGTCTACGAGACGGACCTGCTGCGCCCAGTCATCGACGTAGCTGAAGAGCTTACCGGCGCGAAGTACGTTCCGGACGCGCCGAAGGAAGACCTCATCCGCTTCCGCGTGGTGGCTGACCATTCGCGTACCGGCATGATGCTAATCCTCGACGGTGTGACCCCAGGCAATGAAGGCCGCGGCTACATTCTGCGCCGCCTGCTGCGCCGTATTATCCGTTCCGCCAAGTTGCTCGGAGCTCAGGGCGAAACCATGGAGCGCCTGATGAACACCATCATGGACACCATGACTCCGTCCTACCCCGAGATCGCAGACAACCGCGAGCGTATCCTGCGCGTTGCTGTGGCGGAGGAGAAGGCTTTCCTTAAGACCCTGGAGTCCGGAACCAAACTCTTCGACGAAGCCGTGGACGAACTCAAGAACACTTCCCGCGCGGCCACCCCCAAGGTGCTGTCCGGCGAAAAAGCTTTTGAGCTGCACGATACTTATGGCTTCCCTATTGACCTGACCCTGGAGATGGCCCAGGAGGCAGGACTGAGCGTGGACATGGATGGTTTCGATGCCGCCATGGGCGAGCAGCGCCGCCGCGCCAAGGCCGATAGCCAAGCTAAGAAGCACGGTCACGCAGACCTCTCGCTCTACCGCGACTGGGTGGATAACAATCCGACTGTCTTCACCGGCTACGAAACCCTTGAGTCTGATGCCAAGGTCATTGGTCTCGTTCGCGATGGCGAAAAAGTCTCCGAAGTCCAAGCGGGCGACACTATTGAGGTGATTTTGGATCAGTCGCCGCTCTACGCCGAAGCCGGAGGCCAGACCGCTGACCGCGGCCGCATCCTCGCGGGGGAGACCCTGCTTGAGGTCAACGACGTCCAGAAGGTGGGCAAGAAGCTGTGGGTACACAAGGCCACCGTGACGTCCGGTGGGCTCGAATTGGGCAGCGGTGTTACCGCCGAGGTGGATGAGCAATGGCGCCACGGAGCTGTCCAAGCGCACTCCGCAACGCACCTCATCCACGCTGCCCTGCGTCAGGTGCTGGGCCCCACCGCAGTCCAGGCTGGCTCCTTGAACCGGCCGGGTTACCTGCGCTTTGACTTCAACTACACCGAGCAACTCACCGCGGAACAGCTGGAGGAGATTGCCCTGGTGACCAACCAGGCCGTAGACCAGCACTTCCCGGTCCACACCATCGAGACCACCTTGGATAAGGCTAAGGACATGGGCGCGATGGCGCTCTTTGGTGAGAACTATGGCTCCGAGGTCCGCGTTGTGGAGATGGGCGGCCCGTTCTCCATCGAACTCTGTGGTGGTACCCACGTGACCAACACGTCCGAAATCGGCCCAGTCTCCGTATTGGGTGAGTCTTCCGTGGGCTCTGGCGCGCGCCGCATCGAGGCCTACTCTGGCCTGGATGCTTTCCGGTACTACTCCAAAGAAACCGCTTTGGTGGAAGGCGTATCCCGCGAGCTTAAAGTTCAGACGGAGGACCTCCCAGAACGTATTGCGCAGCTCACCGAGAAGCTCAAGGCAGCAGAGAAGCAGATCGCCGACCTACACAAGGCCCAGCTCATGTCTCAGACCGCGGACATGATTGCAGGAGCTACGGACGTTAATGGTTTCTCCGTCATTTCTGTCAAGCTTCCCAATGGCGTTAACGGTGGCGATTTGCGCACCTTGGCATCCGATATCAAGAACCGCCTGGGTGACACTGCCGGCATCGTGGTCCTCGCCTCTGAGAACGAGGGTGGCAAGATGCCGTTCATCGTCGGCGCTACCAAGGCAGCCAATGAGCGCGGTGTCAAGGCTGGGGACCTGGTGAAGACCATCTCTGGCTATGTCGACGGCAAGGGCGGCGGCAAGCCTGACATGGCCCAGGGCTCCGGTGCCGACGCCGCGGGTCTTGACGCGGCCTTCAACGCTGTGCGCGACGAGCTGTCTGCCCTGTAATCGCCGCCCCAGCCCTGAGGAGGAACTGCATGGCCGTTGAGCCGGACAAACCTGGAGTAGAGGACCCAGGCCCAGGCCGCCGACTGGGTCTCGACGTCGGTACTGTGCGTATTGGCGTTGCTGTCTCAGACCGCGAAGCCCGCTTGGCCATGCCAGTGGAAACCGTGCGGCGCGAAACCGGTTTTAAGGACCGTGATCAAGGCGATATTGATCGCCTCCTTCAGCTCATCCGAGAGTACGACGTTGTGGAGGTGGCCGTTGGCTTGCCGCGCGATCTCAAGGGCCATGGCTCTAAAAGTGTGAAACATGCCAAGGAAATCGCGTTTCGTATCCGCCGCCGCTTGGCAAAAGATGACACCATGAAGACACCTCCGCCCGTGCGCATGGTGGATGAGCGCCTCACCACGGTGGTAGCCACTTCTGCGCTTCGGGCCTCTGGTGTATCAGAGAAACGTGGCCGCTCGGTTATTGACCAAGCAGCTGCGGTGGAAATTTTGCAGTCCTGGCTGGATGCGCGCGACGTCGCGTTGAACGGCCACCAGCCTTCACATCTAGGAGACGAAGTACGTGAGCCGTAACCCTTCACGCATCGGACGCTCGATGGAGCCCCACCACGTCAAACGCCGTCAACGCGGTATGGCTGTGCTCATTGCCAGCCTGGTTCTTATTATTGGAGCCCTTGGCTACATCGGATTCCGCCTTTTAGGAGGAGGTAGCAGCTTGGATTATGAAGGCCAAGGCAATGGTGCGGTTCAGCTCGTTGAGGTTCCGGAAGGATCGTCAATGAGTGAGCTTGCCCCAGAACTTGCGGAAAGAAACGTGGTCAAGACCCCGGAAGCCTTCTCGTCGGCTGCCAATAGTAACCCGCGCGCTGGCCAGATCAAGCCAGGTTTTTACCGCCTTCAGGAAGAGATGAGCGCGAAGTCTGCAGTTGAGGCTCTGCTGGATGACGCTAACATGGTCGACCTGCTCGACGTCCAAGGAGGAGCCACGCTTCTCGACGTCAACGTGGTCGGCGGCGATGTCCGCTTTGGTATCTACTCGCTGATTTCCCAAGTTTCCTGCAAGGAGGGCGAATGCGTTTCCGCTGAAGATTTGGAGAAGATCGCCGCAACCGTGGATCCGGCAGAGCTGGGAGCCCCAGAGTGGGCCTTGGACGCTGTTCGTGCCCGTGGGGAGGACCCGAAGCGTCTTGAAGGACTTATCGCACCTGGCCAGTACGTTCTCGATCCGAACATGGATGCCCAGGAGATCCTCACTGACCTCGTTACTCGCTCGACTAAGAAGTACAATGACACCAACATTGTCGAGCGCGCTAAGGCCATCGGTTTGACTCCGTATGAGTTGTTGTCCTCTGCTTCTCTGGTGGAGCGCGAATCCCCGGCAGGGGAATTCGACAAGGTTGCCCGAGTCATCCTCAATCGCCTGGATGAACCTATGCGGCTTGAGATGGACTCCACGGTGAACTACGGCCTTGAGGACGTTGAGCTGGCTACCACCGATGATGATCGCCACCGCGAGACGCCATGGAATACCTACGCTAAGGACGGGCTTCCGGATACTCCGATTGCATCGCCATCCAATGAGGCTATTGAGGCAATGGAAAACCCGGCGGAGGGCAACTGGCTCTTCTTCGTCACTGTTGACAGTGAGGGCACCACGGTATTTACCGATAACTACGATGAGCACCTAGCTAACGTCGATGACGCGGTACGCTCCGGCATCCTCGATAGCCAGCGCCAGGCCGAGGGTGCTGGTGCTGCACCAGACGACGCACCCGCAGAGGAACAGTAAGTCCGATGCCTCGCGCCGCAGTCCTGGGCAGCCCCATTGCCCACTCCCTGTCCCCGGTCCTCCACAATGCGGGCTATGCCGCGTTGCAGCTTGAGGATTGGGAATACACGAAGTTCGACGTCACTGACTTGCCGGCCTTCTTGGAGACGGTGGGGGAGGAATACCGCGGCTTTTCGGTGACGATGCCGCTCAAATTCGATGCCCTGAAGTGTGCGGACATTGTGAGTGAGCGTGCTGAGCTCATTGGCTCAGCCAACACCCTCGTGCGTACTGATGACGGGTGGCGTGCGGACAACACAGATACCGAAGGTGTGCTTGGTGCACTTGCGGAACTGCTCGGAGAATCAGAACCAACGAACGCCCTGCTCATAGGCGCTGGTGGTACCGCTCGTCCAGTCCTGTGGGGGTTGGCCAAGCGCGGCGTCACGGACGTCACGGTGCTCAACCGCTCAGATCGCCTCGCGGAGTTGCGCCCGCTTGCCGACGCCCTCGGGCTCACCCTCCGGGCCGTCACCTTCACCGAGGACCTCGTGGGCGTAGCACGTTCGGTCGATCTCATTGTGTCTACCGTTCCCTCGGCGGCGCTCGACAGCCACCTCACGCAGCTGGCAAAGGCCCCTGTCTTTGACGTCATTTATGATCCCTGGCCCACGCCGCTCACTGTGTATGCGGCAGCCGATGGTTTTGCCACTGTTGGCGGTCACATCATGTTGGCGCATCAGGCCTTCTCGCAGTTCGAGCAGTTTACAGGCCATACTGCTCCCCGCACAGAGATGCTTGCGGCTCTCAACGCCGCGTTGGCCTAGCCTTCTGGCTCTAGCTTTCAAGCACTCGCCTTCTGGCGAGCATACGGAATCCACACCGGGTACGCTCGCTGGCATGGGGGTTCTAATATTCCTGGCGTGGGGGTGCGCCTTAATCATCTATGACATCCGTTTCAAGCGGCTGCCCAACTACCTCACACTTCCTGCAGCGCTGGTATCGCTGTGGTGGTTCAGTCCAGCCGGGTTGATATGGCCCGGGCTCTATATCGTGCTGGCGCTGGCCACACGAGGCGGCAGTATTGGAGGCGGGGATCTCAAGCTGGCGATCCCGCTCGGCATGGCGACAGCTCACGTTGGGGGAGTGATAGGGGTTGTGGGGGCGATGATGGGGGCGTCGATAAGCACGGTGCTGTGGGGCCTTGTGATGCGGGATCGCGCACCTGCACACGGGCCTGGCATGCTCATCGCCGCAGCGCTTGTCATGATTTTTAGCCCCGACACGGTGTGATACGCAGCCCAGTGGCATCAAATACATACCTGGCGTGCGATAATGTTGCGCATGCTTCGTTGGACTACCGCAGGTGAATCCCACGGCCAAGCGCTCATCGCCTTGATGGAGCACATGCCGGCGGGGGTGCCTGTCTCTAAGAATGACATCGCTCTCCAGCTCTCTCGTCGTCGCCTTGGTTATGGTCGTGGCGCCCGTATGAAGTTTGAGGCTGACGATCTCACCCTGCTTAGCGGCATCCGCCACGGACGAACCCTGGGCAGTCCCATCGCCATCATGATTGGTAATACGGAATGGCCGAAGTGGACCACCATCATGTCTCCAGATGCGCTGGATATGGAGGATCCGGAGGTAGTCAAGGCCATGGACTCGGGCCGTGGCGCCCCCTTGACGCGCCCGCGCCCAGGCCACGCTGACTTCGCCGGAATGGTGAAATTCGGGCACGACGAGGCTCGCCCTATCCTGGAGCGTTCCTCTGCCCGTGAGACAGCTGCTCGTGTGGCGGCCGCGACCGTAGCCCGCAATTTTCTGCGCGAGACCCTCGGCGTTGAAGTGCTCTCCCATGTCATTTCCATCGGCGCTTCTGAACCTTACGAGGGGCCGCACCCCAGCTTTGATGCCCTGGAGGATATCGATTCCTCTCCGGTTCGTGCCTTCGATAAGGCCGCCGAGGAGTCCATGATTTCTGAGATCGAAGCTGCTAAGAAGCAGGGCGATACCCTCGGCGGAATCGTGGAGGTCATCGTTGAAGGCCTCCCCATCGGTCTTGGTTCCCACACCTCCGGCGAGGACCGCCTCGATGCGCAGCTTGCGGCTGCTCTTATGGGTATCCAGGCCATCAAAGGTGTCGAGGTAGGTGATGGTTTCGAGGAAGCCCGCCGTCGCGGCAGTGAAGCTCACGACGAAATGGTGCGCGCGGATGGTGGCGTGGAGCGCGAAACCAACCGGGCTGGCGGCCTGGAAGGTGGAATGACCAATGGTCAAACTTTGCGCCTGCGCGCGGCGATGAAGCCGATTTCCACTGTGCCGCGTGCACTCAAAACTGTCGATATGACTACGGGCGACGCCGCGACAGCTATCCACCAACGCTCAGACGTGTGTGCCGTGCCGGCAGCCGGTGTAGTGGCTGAAGCCATGGTGGCGCTCGTACTGGCGCGGGCTGTGCTGGAGAAATTCGGCGGTGACTCCTTGGAAGAGACCAAGCGCAACATCGCTTCATACCAGGAGTATGTAGCCCGCCGCCTAGAGTGGGGTGAAGCATGAGTTCTCCGCACGTTGTCCTCGTTGGCCCACCGGGTTCCGGGAAGTCCACCATTGGCCGCCGCCTTGCCCGGGCGTTGAATTGCGAGCTCGTGGATTCAGATGAGCTCATTGAAGCTCGCTTCGGCAAGCCTTGCGGTGCGGTCTTCTCTGAGCTGGGTGAACCTGCTTTTCGGGAGGAAGAAGCTGAGGTTGTTCGTGAGGCATTGACCACCAAAGGCGTGGTCAGCCTCGGCGGCGGTGCAGTGCTTACTGAGTCCACACGCACGTTGCTGGATAACCTCAACGTGGTTTTCCTCGATGTCACGCCGGAAGAAGGCGTGGCACGCACCTTGGGCGATAGCAACCGCCCAGTTCTCGACTCCGCAGATCCCCTCGCTCATTATGCCCAGCTGCTCGAAACCCGCCGTCCGCTCTATACGGAGGTCGCTGATCTCAAGGTTCGCACCGGCGTGCGCTCCCCGCAGCAGGTGGTGGGCGATATTTTGAGCTTCCTCGAATCGCTGTAATCTTCTCCCCGCGCCCGCACTCACCAAGGAGCGTTCCCATCATGCACACCATCCCGGTCAACGGACCCTCGCCCTACGAGGTCACCATCGGCACGGATTTGAGCCAGAGCATCGTGGAGCGCGCCGCGTCCATTGGTGCGGCTAAGGTAGCTATCATCCATCAGCCGCCACTCGCTGCTGCAGCCGAAGCACTAGCTGCTGCTGCAGCCGGGCGTGGGCTAGCGGCCACTCTGGTGGAGGTACCTGACGCTGAGGCAGCTAAACAACTCGACGTCTTGGCGCGCCTCTGGGATGAGTTGGGTACGGCCGGATTTAGCCGCCGCGATGTCGTCGTCGGTCTTGGCGGTGGAGCCGTGACGGACCTCGCTGGTTTCGCCGCAGCGACATGGATGCGCGGTATCCCCGTCATTCAGGCACCGACGACACTCTTGGCCATGGTGGATGCGGCAGTGGGTGGAAAGACAGGTATTAATACCTCCGCCGGAAAGAACCTCGTAGGTGCCTTCCACGAGCCGGACTCTGTGTTTGTGGATCTGGACCGCCTGCGCACCCTGCCGGAGGATGAAATCGTGGCGGGGTCAGCCGAAATCATCAAGACCGGCTTCATTCACGATCCCTTGATCATTGAGCGATACCTCGATAATCCAGCGTCTTGCCTTGATCCGGACGGTTTCCTGCCAGAGCTGATTGAACGTTCTATCGCTGTGAAGGCGCACGTTGTGGGCCAAGATCTCAAGGAGTCTGGCCTGCGGGAAACCCTCAATTACGGCCATACCTTCGGCCATGCCGTAGAGCGGCGCGAGAAATACATCTGGCGCCACGGACGCGCGGTCGCAGTGGGCATGATGTTCATCGCCCACCTATCGCATGCTCGCGGTCTCATGAGCGCTGAGCTGGTTCAGACTCATCGCGATATCCTCACTTCCGTAGGTCTGCCCACGTCTTATGAGCAAGGACACTTCGAGGAGTTGCTAGACGGGATGCGCCATGACAAGAAGAACCGCGGCGGCCAGATTCGCTTTGTAGCCTTGACTGGTATCGGTGAGACTACCCGCATCGAAGACGCATCCGACGATGAGTTGCGTGCCGCTTACGCTCAACTCAACGTCTAAACCGAGTTAAAGACCTAGCCCACCGCACCTGCAGGAGAATGCCATGACCATCCTCGTTCTCAACGGCCCCAACCTCAACCGCCTAGGAAAGCGCCAGCCGGAAATCTACGGCAGCGAAACCCTCGAGGACATCGAGAAGCGTATGCGCGAGGCAGCAGGGCAGGAGGAGATTATATTCTTCCAGTCCAACCATGAAGGTGAACTCATCGACCACGTGCACGGCGCGGCGGATGAGGGCTGGCCGGTCATTATTAACCCCGGCGGCTTTACCCACACCTCTGTTGCACTGCGCGACGCATTGGCGGAAGTCGCCGACGGCGCAGGTTTCGTTGAGGTGCACCTTTCCAATGTGCATGCACGTGAAGCCTTCCGTCAGCATTCGTACCTCAGCCCCATCGCCCGTGGCGTTATCGCCGGTCTGGGTTCCTATGGTTACATCGCGGCTCTGAGGTACTTCGTGGCGGATTAGCTATCATGGAGTATCGCCTTTAGGAAGATTGGAGTGGTTCTCTCATGGCACTAGCCGATACTCGCTTTAGCAACCGCCGCCGTAAGCTGGCCTCAACGCTGGCTGGTCAGCGCATTGACGGCGTAGTGATTACGCACTTGACGCACGTGCGCTACCTGACGGGCTTCTCCGGCTCCAATGGTGGGCTGCTGCTGCGCAAGGATCTCTCCGCCCTGATGGCTACTGATGGCCGCTACACCACCCAGATTGCTGATGAGGTTCCGGATATCGAGGCAGTGCTGGGCCGCGACGTAGGACCACACCTTCTTAGCCAACTAGACGGTGAGATGCGTGTGGGGTATGAGGCGGATTATGTGAGCGTGGCGCAGCTCAAGCGCATGGAAGAGGCGGCGCCGGAAGGCGTCACATTGGTGCCGGTAAGCGGGGTTATCGAAGATATTCGCCTCATCAAGGACCACGTTGAGCTGCAGAAGCTCGAAGAACTTGCCGCCTTGGCTAACCAGGCTCTTACCGAGCTCATCGAGGCAGGAGAGGTTGCCGCTGGCCGCACTGAGCGCCAGGTTGCCGCGGACTTGGAGTACCGCATGCGCATGCTCGGCTCGGAGCGCGTTAGTTTCGATACCATCGTGGCTTCTGGTGAAAACTCCGCAAAACCCCACCACGGTGCTGATGACCGCGAGCTACGCAATGGCGACCTTGTCACCATAGATTTCGGCGCTCACCTGCGTGGTTTCAATTCAGATTGCACCCGTACCTTCGTTATCGGCGAGGTGTCTGACTTCGCGCAGGAGATCTATGACATCGTCCTGCGCGCCCAGGAGGCGGGCGTCAAGGCGTCGGTACCGGGAGCCGCGCTTGTCGACGTCGACGCGGCATGCCGCGACATCATCACTGAGGCAGGCTATGGCGAGTATTTCGTTCACTCTACTGGCCACGGTATTGGCCTCGATGTACACGAGGGGCCATCGGCCGCGAAAACTGGTAAGGGCGAACTGGCCGAGGGGATGACGCTGACCATCGAGCCGGGCATCTATGTCCCAGGTAAAGGTGGAGTACGCATCGAAGACAGCCTCATCATCACCTCCGGTGCGCCGAAGATTATTACCGCCTACCCGAAGGACCTGCAGGTCCTCTAGTCCCAGCCGCCATGGGGCGGCAGGGACATTCCAGCGGCCCTACCTACAGTGCCCACATGCCGTACGGTATGCTTAGACACTGTTTTCATAGTTTCTACTTCAATGTATTCAGGAGAGTCATTTCATGGCAGATACCACTGACTTCAAGAACGGCCTCGTTCTGAAGATCGACAACAAGCTGCAGCAGATCGTTGAGTTCCAGCACGTAAAGCCGGGCAAGGGCCCTGCCTTCGTGCGCACCAAGCTCAAGGATGTCGTCTCCGGCAAGGTGACGGATAAGACCTTCAACGCTGGTGTCAAGGTGGAAACCGCTAACGTAGACCGCCGCGACATGACCTACCTGTACAACGATGGCCAGAACTACGTCGTCATGGATGACAAGACCTACGAGCAGTTTGAGCTGCCGTTTGACAAGTTCGGTGACGCCGGCAAGTTCCTGTTGGAGAACATGCGCGTACAGGTCTCCTTCCACGACGGCGAAGCTCTCTTCGGCGAGCTGCCGATTTCCGTTGACCTCAAGGTCGAGCACACTGAGCCGGGTCTGCAGGGCGACCGCTCCAACGGCGGCACCAAGCCGGCCACCCTGGAGACCGGTGCTGAGATCCAGGTTCCGTTGTTCATTGAAATCGGCAACATCCTGAAGATCGATACCCGTACTGGCGAGTACCTCTCCCGCGTCAACAACTAAGATGACCCAGCCTGAGCCGAACTATAAGCGCCACACGGCGCGCTACCGTGCGCGCCGCCGTGCCGCCGACATCCTCTTCGAAGCTGAGTCGCGCGACGTTGACCCAGTGGCCATCGTCGATGACCGCGTGGTCCTAGCCCGCGACCCAGAAAACGGTGTTGCTCCCATCGCTGACTACACCCGCGTCATTGTGACGGGTGCTGCTGAGGAGCTCGACGCCATCGACGAGGCCATCGCCCGTTTCCTCTCCGATGAGTGGTCACTGGAGCGTATTCCCGCAGTCGACCGTGCGATTATGCGCGTAGCCGTGTGGGAGATTCTCTTCAACGAGGACGTACCGAACGCTACTGCGCTCGTCGAAGGCGTGGAGCTTGCTTCGGAGTACTCCAACAATCAGGCCGCGCCGTACATTCACGCGGTGTTGGACGATGTTATCCAGGCACAGTCTGCTGATAACCCGATGACATCCCACACTGATCAAGCCGAGGATGAGGACGCCGAAGAACCTGCGGACCCGACAGGGGACCTCGCCGAAGAGTCGTCAGATTCTTCCGATTCTTAAAAGCAAAAGTCCGGCCAGATCATGAGGATCTAGCCGGACTTTAGTCGTTGTATTCCACTTAGAGCAGCGAGGACAGGAAATCCTTAGTGCGCTGGTGTTGCGGGTTGTCCAAGACCTGCTCTGGAGTGCCACACTCGACGACGGTGCCGCCGTCCATGAAGAAGATCTTGTCGGCAACCTCACGTGCGAAGCCCATTTCGTGGGTAACCACGAGCATGGTCATGCCATCGGCAGCAAGCTCCTTCATGACGCGCAGAACCTCGCCCACGAGCTCGGGGTCAAGGGCGGAGGTGGGCTCGTCGAAAAGCATGAGCTTGGGCTCCATGGCCACAGCACGGGCAATGGCGACGCGCTGCTGCTGGCCACCGGACAGCTGTACCGGGTAGGCGTCTGCCTTGTGAGCAAGCCCGACCTTGTCCAGCAGCTCCATGGCGCGGTCTTTGGCCTGCTGGGGATTCTGCTTTTTGACCTGGACGGGCGCTTCAATGATGTTCTCGAGAACTGTGCGGTGACTAAACAGGTTGAACTGCTGGAAGACCATGCCGATGTCTTGACGCTGAGCGGCAGCTTCCTTTTCGGAGATCTCATAAAGCACGCCATCGCGCTCGCGGTAGCCGATAATTTCTCCGTCAATGTAGAGACGTCCAGCCGTCACCTTTTCCAAGTGGTTGCAGCAGCGCAAAAAGGTGGACTTACCCGAACCAGACGGGCCCAGCAGACAGGCAACCTCACCGGGCATGACGGTGATGTCAATTCCTTTGAGCACCTCCAGCTGGCCGAAGGACTTGCATACGTTCTGCGCAGAAATCATGGGAGTCGTCATTACTTCTTAACCTCCGGGATGACGGACACGTTGCGGGGGATGGTACCTTCGGCGTCGGCAAGCGCGGCGAGCTGGCGGCCAGTAAGTTCGCGCGTGGCTCCGCGCTCAAAGCGGCGCTCGAGGAAGTATTGGCCCACCATGAGCAGGGAAGTGATGACGAGGTACCACGTGGCAGCGACCATGAGGAGTGGAATAGGCTCGAAGAGTGCCGCCGAGATATCCGTGGCACGTCCAAAGATCTCTGCCGTGTAGGGAATGGCCACAACCAAAGAAGAGGTCTTGAGCAAGGAGATGAACTCGTTGCCGGTCGGCGGGATGATGATGCGCATGGCCTGCGGCAGAACCGTGCGGCGCATGGTCATCCACCAGCCCATTCCCAGCGCCTTGGATGCCTCCTTCTGGCCCTCCGGAACCGAGGAAATACCGGAGCGCACAATCTCAGCCATGTAGGCAGCCTCATTGAGGCCTAAGCCCAGCACCGCGAGCAGGAAAGCGTTGGTGAGCACGGCGGTAAGAGAAATCTCCGTAAAGCCCAAGTTGATGGATTGGTAAAGGGCAGACAGCAAGCCCCAGAACACCAGCTGGACATAAATGGGAGTGCCACGGAAGAGCCACAGGAAGACCCAGGACACACCCCTGAGCACCGGGTTAGGGGACATGCGCATAACGGCAAGGGCGGCGCCACCCACAACGCCAATGATCATGGCCAAGATAGTAATGGCGATGGTGTGCAGGGCCGCAGTGGCGATGCGGGTATCGAAGAGATATTGCGCATACGTGCCCCATCCAAAGGCCTCATTGCGGGCCGAGGCAATGATGAACCAGACGGCCAAGAGGATAAGAACACCAGCGAAAACCCAGCGCCATGGGTGGCGGAGCGGGCGGGCCTCGATTTTAGGTGGGGGTGTAGGGGATGCCGGAGAGGAAGAGTTAGTCATTGATCGGCCTTTCATTAATCATGGCGTGCTCGACGAGGCCGTCGTCGACGCCCCATTGTTGAAGTATCTCTGCATAAACGCCGGTATCGATGAGGTGCTGGAATGCCGCGGCCACAGCTGGACCTAAGTCGGAGTCTTTAGGCACGGCAAAGCCGTAAGGGGCGGCATCAAACATCTCGCCGACCATCTCCATGCGACCATCCGAGCGGTTCACCGACCACGCAGAAACAGGGGAGTCGGCGGAAAGTGCATCGGCGCGGCCCATAAGCACGGCGAGGGCGGCGTTATCGCTCGTGTCATACGGCAAAATGGTGAGGTCACCGTCGCACGCTTCCTGCTTAGGTCGAAGGTCATCTGTCTCCGACACAGTGGTGCGCTGTACCGCGACCGTGAGGCCGCAGGGGTTGGAGGGGTCGACCTCGCGGGGCCCATCGGTAAGGGCGGCCCACTGAATACCGGCGTAGAGAATATCGACGAAGTCAAAGTTCTCTCGGCGCTCGGCAGTGTCTGTAAAGCCAGAACCGCCGAGGTCAACCTGGCCTGACTGGACAGCCGGGAGAATCATGGAAAAGTCTTGCTCGACCGGCTGAAATTCTAAGCCCAATACCTGAGCGACTGCATGCGCCAGATCCATTTCGAGCCCGATGATGGTGCCATCCGAGTCTTTGAACTCAAAAGGTGCGAAGGGTGGGTTTGTGCCTACGGTGAGGACACCGTCGGCGTCCTCATACATGGCAGCGATTTCAGGTACTTCGTCGACGTTGGGCGCGGTCCACCCCTCCGGAAGTGCGGGTTCCTCATTGGTGACGCAGCCGGAGAGCATGGCTGTCACCGCCAGTCCAGCAGCGCCCACGATGGCTGCGGTCTTCTTCATGGTTTAACTCTCTTGATAAGTTGCGGCCTTGCGCCTATCCACAACGATGAAAATGGACACGATAACAGCGCCGATGACGAGCATGAGCAGAATCATTGGCGTGGATGCGTCTTGCTCAGCACCCCACGGCCACAGTGCGCGCAAGGAGCCAAGCATGAAACCTGCCATGGCTGCGAGGGTGGGATTACGGTGATTATCCAGAAGGTAGTTGAGAACCTTGACAAATGCCGCAAGGCCGCACACCGCACCCAGCGCGAAGACACCGACGGTGACCATGTCACGGTCCGACACTGCGCCGATGACCGGCTCGTAAAGGCCCATGGTTAAAAGGATGAGGGAACCCGACACGCCAGGTAGAACGAGTGCGCAGACAGCGATCATTGCGGCGAAAAAGACCACGATGAGGTTGGGATCCTCCACGGGGGTGGAGGTAAAACCTGTGACAAAAAAGATCGCGACGGTGGCGATGACAAACGCGACGATGGATCCCGGCGAAAAGCGCGACATCATGCTCAGCGGCACGATGATGGATACGGCAACCATGCCGAGAAACAGAGCGTGGGAGAGGGACACTTGGCCCTCTACGAAGTTGTGGAGCAGTGTGGAGAAACCGAAGACAGCGGCGAACATGCCGACGGCGACGGACAGAAGGAATCCCCACTCGACCTTTTTGAAACGGCCGGAAATGAGGTCATTGGCGTTGTGCAGGGCGCGTTCATAAATACCGACGATGAGCGCGACGGTTCCACCGGAGATCCCGGGAACCAGCTCGGCCATGCCAATGAGGGCGCCGCGAATGGCGTTGAGAATAAAGTGCATAAACCGAAATTATCGTTGACCACCCCCGCGGTGGGAATGCCGTGCCGTGGGGAGAGGAGGTGAGCAGATGACGCCCTATTCTTTCACTGAACGCCAGACTTATGCAAATTATTCACTCAAAGGAAGGATATGCGCTCCCGGCTTAGAAGGGCAGGCGCTTGGCCAGCTCGCCGTACAGGGATCCAATGACAGCGAAGGCGGCAAGGCCGATGAGGCCGTCCAACAGGACAACGTAGAAGCGGTTGAGATCTGGGTCGTTGGAGGACGCTGCTGTTTCACGAAGCTTCTGGTAGTAGGAAGAGTCCTCAGCCTTGGAAGAGATAGCGGAAGAGTTGGTGGACTTCACGCTCGACTCCGCAGCAGTGGCTGCGGCGGTGCCAGAAAAGGTAAGTGCAACTGCGGTGCTGAGAGCGATGATAGTGCGACGCATAGGGAGGGAGACCTTTCGATAGGGAAAACGCTAACACCCCACAACATACTCTGTCGTGGGGTGGAGTGGTGCCCCTGGTGAGACTCGAACTCACACTACACGGGTTTTGAATCCGTTGCCTCTGCCAATTGGGCTACAGGGGCGCACTGGCAAAGATATTAGCGCAGCCGACTAACACAGACCTAATTGCCTGCCCGCGCGCGGTTTGAGAGCGGTATGAGTAGGCCTTGGGCTACCGAATGAGGGCGAGCGGTGGCGCGTCACGCAACACGTTAGGATGGGCTGGGTGACTACTTCTCAGCCCCGACTTTTGCTTATCGACGGCCACTCCATGGCCTTCCGCGCATTTTATGCACTACCAGCGGAGAATTTCTCCACCTCGGGAGGTCAGCATACCAATGCGGTGTATGGCTTCTTGTCCATGCTGGCCAATATTCTCAACGAGGAGAAGCCCGATTTCGTTGCAGTGGCTTTTGATGTCGGCCGCAAGACATTCCGTACCGAGATGTTCCCGGACTACAAGGCGCAGCGAGAGGCGGCCCCTGAGGAGTTTCGCGGCCAAGTCGAGCTCATCCGCGAGGTCTTGGGCACGCTAGGCATCACGACGTTGTCGCGTGAGAACTTTGAGGCCGACGATATCGTGGCCACGTTGTCTACGCAGGCAGGATCTGACTATGAGACCCTGCTGGTGACGGGTGACCGCGATTACTTGCAGTTGGTTGATGAGTCCACGACGGTTCTGTACCCGATGCGCGGCGTGTCCACCCTGCATCGCTTTACCCCGGCAGCGGTGGAAGAAAAATACGGCTTGACCCCGCAGCAATACCCGGACTTTGCCGCCCTGCGCGGAGACCCGTCTGACAACCTGCCTAGTGTGCCGAAGGTGGGGGAGAAGACCGCTACGAAGTGGATTACGCAGTATGGTTCCCTCGAGGAGCTCATTGCCCATGCCGAAGAGATTAAGGGCGTGGCCGGCCAGAACTTCCGTGACCGCATCGAGCAGGTCAAGCTTAACCGTCAGCTCACACAGATGGTGACGGACATGGACCTTGAGGTGGGGCCAGCAGACCTGGCTTTCAAAGGGACAGTAGCTAGTGAAGTCGCCGCGCGTTTTGATGAGTTGGAGTTCGGCACTAATCTGCGCGAGCGTGTGTTGAGTGTCATTCCGCACGACGCTGATGCTGAGGCCGCAGCGGCAGAAGAATCGCCCAAGGTTGCAGTGTCCATTACTGACCAGCCTCTCGCCGAATGGCTCAAGGAAGGCGACAGTTTGCGCAAGCACGTCGCGGTCTTTGTGCAGGGCGATGGAACTCCGGGCGCTGGTGATGCGGCAGCGCTAGCGCTTGTCGACGAATCCTTTGAAGGCCTCCAGCTCGAACTTGCTGATCTCAGCGCGGAGGACGACGCAGCGCTTGCCGAGTGGCTGTCCTCGGATGCGCCGAAGTACTTCCATGAGGCCAAGGAAGCCTTCCACATGTTGGCCGGACGTGGCATCGAGCTGCGCGGCATCGCACATGACACTGCCCTCGCCGCATACCTCCTGCGGCCGGGCCAGCGCACGTACGAGCTGAGTGACGTCTACCAACGTCACCTGAAGAAGTCTTTGGGGCAGGCGAGTGAGCAGCTCTCTATCCTTGATGACAATCCACTGGTAGACCAAGCAGGGGCGATTATGGAACTTGCTGCGGAGCTCACGACCCAACTGCAAGAGATCGATTCCTTCGAGCTGTATACCGACCTCGAGCTACCGCTGGTGCCCATCCTGGCCCGTATGGAGGCTGCCGGCATCGCCGTGGACAAGGACATCCTGGAAACCCAGCGTGATGCTTTCATTGAGCAGGTCAACGAACAGGAGCGCGCTGCACGTGAGCTGGCGGGGGATGACTCCCTCAACCTGAACTCGCCGAAGCAGCTGCAGGCAGTGCTTTTCGAGACCTTCGATATGCCGAAGACGAAGAAGACCAAGACCGGCTATTCCACCGCCGCCAAGGAAATTGAGCAGCTGGCTGCTAGCCACCCGCATCCTTTCCTCGACCATCTCTTGGCGCACCGCGAGTACCAGAAGATGAAGACCACGCTGGAAGGCCTCATCAAGACGATTCAGCCGGATGGCCGCATTCACACCACCTTTAACCAGACGGTGGCTTCCACCGGCCGTTTGTCCTCGACGGAGCCCAATCTGCAGAACATCCCGGTCCGTACGGAAGCTGGCCGCCAGATTCGTTCTGCCTTTGTGGTGGGCGAGGGCTTTGACACGCTAATTACCGCTGACTATTCCCAAATTGAGATGCGTGTGATGGCGCACCTCTCAGCGGATCCGGGGCTCATTGAGGCCTATCGAAAGGGAGAGGACCTTCACAACTTTGTAGGTTCGAGGGTCTTCGACGTGCCAGTCGATGAGGTCACGCCAGAGCTGCGCCGCCGCGTCAAGGCCATGTCCTATGGCTTGGTATATGGTCTGTCGGCCTATGGCCTATCGCAGCAGCTGGGAATTCCGGCTGGTGAGGCCAAGCAGATTATGGAGAGCTACTTCGAGCGCTTTGGTGGCGTGAAACGCTACCTCGACGAGGTGGTGGTCCAAGCCCGCAAGGACGGCTATACCTCAACAGTCTTTGGTCGCCGTCGCTACCTGCCGGAGCTCAACTCCGACAACCGTGTGGCTCGCGAGAATGCCGAGCGCGCTGCACTCAATGCCCCGATTCAGGGCACGGCGGCTGACATCATCAAGGTGGCCATGATTCGCGTGGACAAGGCACTTGAGGGCATGGAGTCACGCGTATTGCTCCAGGTCCACGATGAACTTGTCGTTGAGGTCGCAGCCGATGAGGCGGAAAAGGTGCACACCATCTTGGAGCGCGAGATGGACAAGGCTATCGAGTTGACGGTGCCGTTGGAGGTTTCCGTTGGCCAGGGCAAGAACTGGGATGCGGCCGCCCACTAGGCCCTAGGTCAATCCCACCGCACGTTCATCCTCAGTGGGCGTGCGGCGCTCCACGAGGCAGCCCGCCAACAGGTCGAAGGGCGTTTGGCCGATCAGAATGACGCTAAGGCCCAAAATGGCGAGAATGATGCCCTCGACCATGGGCAGCCCGGTGAGCGCTAGCAGCGTGAGCAACAGCCAGCTGTTGCGGATAGCGGCGCTGGCAATGCCGGGACGTTGCGCAATAACCTCCAGTTTGAGAGACCACTTGCCCAGCGAAGTCTGCTTCGTGGTTTCGACCCACACGCGGTAGATATAGAAAACTCCAGCAAGGGCCGCGATGTCGTAGATTTCGCCGGCGCGACCAGTCAGTATGCCATCGGTGGCGAGGTTGGTGAGCCATTTGATGACGAGGATGATAGCGGCGGCGAGGAAGGCATCGATCCACCACGCCACCACGCGGCGCAGCACAATGCCGAGGCGTTCTAGAACCATGTCTGCCAGCTTACGTCCCCGCACCCCCTGTCCTTGCTGTGGGGAGTTACGGGTGGGCATCGACGGCCTGGCAGGCGAAAATCGCGGTTCCGGGGAAGAGTGCGCCGCGCTCAGGCGACCACTGTCCCCACGTGATGTCGAGGCCCTCTGGCCACTCTGGTTCTATCAGATTAAGAATCTGAAAGCCCCCGCGGACCTGGAGAGCGCGCAGCCAATCACCCAGGGTGCGGTGAAACTCAGCGTAGGTGAGCTCACCATCAGAGTTCTGCTCGAGGTACGCGCGGTCGAAGTAGGACAGCTCTGCTGTGAGATTAGCCGGATCGTCGGGGAAGACCCAGCGCATTGGGTGCGGCACTGAGAAGACGAATCTGCCGTCGGCACGAAGGACGCGGTGCACCTCAGCAAGCGCCGCATCCAGATCCGCAATGAAGGGCAGTGCCCCGAAAGCGGAAAAGACAACGTCAAAGGCCTCCCCGCGGTAAGGAAGTGTCAAGGCATCAGCTTGAACAAGTGGCAGCCCGGGGTCGGCATGGGAGAGCATTCCGGCGGAGAGATCGAATCCCGTCGCAAACCCTGCACGTCCTTGCAGCCACTGCGTGCAGGGCGCGGAGCCGCATCCGAGTTCGAGGACGGTGGCCGAGGAGACGTCGCCAAGCAACCGCGCCTCAGCCTCATGCAGCATCTCCGGGCACCAATAAAAGGATGAAAGATACTCCGGGTGGGTAGCGTGATACGAGTCAGCATCGGAGTCCCAAAAGGCGCGGTTGGCCGCTGAGGCAGAAAACATAGGTCCTTTCGCGTGGCACATTTGCCCTTGTAGCTGCATGGATGTAGTGTTGGACGAGCGTGTCTATGACTCGGGACGAACTGGGCTACTGTAGGAGAGTTCAGCCGGACCGCGAGTCGGGATTGAAATCCATCTTAAGCCTTGCGTATTTTCGCTGCTTAATGACGCTTTTCAAGAGACGCGTAACTGTCCAATCACGATCTCCTACGTCACTTCGGAGCATAACTACATGCCAACTTCTAACACCCCTCAGGTTGCGATCAACGACATCGGAACCGCAGAGGACTTCCTCGCAGCTGTCGACGCCACCATCAAGTACTTCAACGATGGTGACATCGTCGAGGGCACCGTGGTCAAGGTTGACCACGACGAGGTCCTGCTCGACATCGGTTACAAGACCGAGGGCGTCATCCCGTCCCGCGAGCTTTCCATCAAGCACGACGTCAACCCGGATGAGGTTGTCGAGGTCGGCGACGAGATCGACGCACTTGTTCTCACCAAGGAGGACAAGGAAGGCCGTCTGATCCTGTCCAAGAAGCGCGCACAGTACGAGCGTGCTTGGGGCGCCGTCGAAGAGCTGCACGCCAAGGAAGAGCCGGTTACCGGTACCGTCATCGAGGTTGTCAAGGGTGGTCTCATCCTCGACATCGGCCTCCGTGGCTTCCTCCCGGCTTCCCTCGTTGAGATGCGCCGCGTTCGCGACCTGGAGCCGTACATCGGCCAGGAGCTCGAGGCCAAGATCATCGAGCTGGACAAGCAGCGCAATAACGTCGTTCTGTCCCGCCGTGCTTACCTCGAGCAGACCCAGTCTGAGGTCCGCTCCGAGTTCCTGCACCAGCTGCAGAAGGGCCAGGTCCGCAAGGGCGTCGTCTCCTCCATCGTCAACTTCGGCGCCTTCGTCGATCTCGGCGGTGTCGACGGCCTGGTTCACGTTTCCGAGCTGTCCTGGAAGCACATCGACCACCCATCCGAGGTTGTCACCGTGGGCGACGAGGTCACCGTCGAGGTTCTCGACGTCGACCTGGACCGCGAGCGCGTGTCCCTGTCCCTGAAGGCAACCCAGGAAGATCCGTGGCGCGTCTTCGCCCGCACCCACGCTGTGGGCCAGATCGTCCCGGGCAAGGTCACCAAGCTCGTACCGTTCGGCGCCTTCGTACGCGTCGAGGAGGGCATCGAAGGCCTCGTCCACATCTCCGAGCTGGCTCAGCGCCACGTGGAGGTTCCGGACCAGGTTGTCACCGTTGGCCAGGAAGTCATGGTCAAGGTCATCGACATCGACCTCGAGCGTCGTCGTATCTCCCTGTCCGTTAAGCAGGCAGATGAGGACTACACCGACGAGTTCGATCCGTCCAAGTACGGCATGGCTGACTCCTACGATGAGCAGGGCAATTACGTCTTCCCCGAGGGCTTCGATCCGGAGACCAACGAGTGGAAGGAAGGCTTCGACGAGCAGCGCCAGGCTTGGGAGGCTCGCTACGCCGAGTCCGAGCGTCGCTTCAACCTGCACACCGCTCAGATCGAGCGCAACCGTGCAGCAGCTGCTGAGGCCGCTGAGTCCGCTGCGGACAACTCCAACTACTCCTCCGAGTCCCAGGATGCAGCTCCGGCATCCGAGACTGAGGCAGAGGTTGGCGGTTCCCTCGCATCCGACGAGCAGCTCGCTGCTCTGCGCGACAAGCTCGCAGGCAACTAAACCCAACTCGTCGACGCTCCACGTTTCGTGCGCGTGAGCGTTTGAGTTCACAAGGCCGTCTCTCCCCGCACTGCGGGAGAGGCGGCCTTGGTGCATCTACTGGCGTATCGTGGGCCGGTATGAAACTCATTGGACTCACCGGTGGAATCGGAAGCGGCAAATCCACAGTGGCACAGTTGTTGGAGGAGCAGGGCTGGGTGCTTGTCGACGCCGACCGGATCGCCCGCGACATCGTCGAACCTGGTCAGCCCGCTCTAGCGGAGCTGGCGGAGGCTTTTGGGGAGGACATTTTGCGTGCAGACGGCACGCTCGATAGGGGCCTGCTCGCCTCCCGTGCCTTTGCAAGCCGGGAGAAGACCGACCTCCTCAATTCCATTACCCATCCACGTATCCACGAGGAAACTCAAGCTCGTTTCGACGCTGCCCGCCGCGCAGGTGAGGAGTTTGTCGTCTACGACATGCCTCTGTTGGTGGACAACGGACTGCATAAGGACATGGACGCCACCATCGTCGTGGATGTCGACGTGGAAAGACGCGTGCGCCGTTTAGTGGAGTTTCGTGGACTTGAGGAGGACGATGCACGCCGCCGCATTGCGGCTCAGATTCCCGATGATGTTCGTCGTGCTGCGGCCGACCTCCTCATCGACAACAACGGCCCCCGCGAAGCACTGGACGCGCACGTTTTGGAGGCCGTTGAGGAGCTGAAGCGTCGCTTTAGCTAGCGCGTTTCTACGACGTCAGAGACGGCAATGTGGTCGTTGTTCTCCATGTCCTCGCCCACGAAATCGAGGTCGGTGCGCATGAGCATGGTGTTGTAATCGCGCCAAGAAGTCAGCGTGTAGTAGAGGTGCTGGTCATCTTGGTTAGGCAGAACATAAGGCGCGTACGTGTCATTCAGTGGCTCGCCACTAATGACCTTGGCCGTGGATTCGTCGACAAGCTTGCGGCGTGCGGACCACGGGCCCTCGGGGGAATCTGCTGTGCGCATCACAATTCCTTCGCCCTCGACGCCGTACATCGTGACGAACTTTCCTAGGTAGTCGTTGTAGGCTACGGAGAGCTCAGAGACCTTGCCGTCCAGCACGACGCTCGCCTGGGATGGATCCTCCACCCAGGAGCCGTCAGCGTAGTAAGCGAAGGCATCTTCGTTGGGGAACTCAGACTTAAGTGCGCGGGAGAGGTACGCCGGCCCGCGGCGGCCTTGCCCGGTGGTGAAGCGGTAGACGTAGTCGCCGTGTTCGACGTAGGCCGACTGCTGGAGTTTCTCAAAGCCGTCCTGGTAGTTTGCCCCGCCGGGGATAGGCGCGTTCGCGCCGTGGCTGGCATTGGTGCGGGTAGCTTCCGGAACCGCGTGCCACGTGACGCCGCCGTCGGTGGACTTCACCGTTGCGGCATAGTTGGTGGACCAGCCGGTCTTCGGGTCATGCCAGGAGCGCACCGACATGTAGTCGATGTAGTGCACACCGTCGACCGCAATGCCAGCAGTTGGGATGGTCGTGCGCTCACCGTTCATGTCAGCATCACCGACTTTTTGGGAGGGAATGAATTCCTTGGCACGTCCGGAGCCTGACCAGCCGCTGTTGGTCAGTGCTTCATCGAGACGCAGCCCGTCGCCGTAATCCTGGTCGGTGGTCCGCAGAATGACATTGGAACGCCAGCCATCGCCTTCGCCGACACAATCCATGGTGTCTCCAAAGACATAGTAGGAACGCCCATCACCATCAGCGTAGGCAATGCCGAGGTCCGTACCGGAGACGTCGAAGTCCAGGTCGGTACGATTGGGCGAGCCTGCGCCGGTGATGAGCTGCATGATTTGGGTAGGGCCGCCGGTGATTTGACGCTGGTTATAGTTGCTGCGCTGGCCACTAGTGGAGCGCTCGGACTGCGACGGCTTGGACGAGCCATTGAACAGCGCACTTAGTCCGCCCAATGAGGAACCACCCGCGGGACCAGCCGGCTTCGAAGTGAAACTGCCGGACTTGGAGTATGGCGTGCAGGGAGCAGCCAGGGCGTGTGGGGCTTGGGCAATGAGGGCAACGGGGAGGAGAGCGGTGACGGTTACCGCACTAGCAAGGGAACGAAACTTCATGCCTGCCGATTCTAAAGCAGCGCAGCAACATTTAAAGGACTTGGTAGACAAAATTTACTTTTCGCTCCCGCTTCGTTCATATTCACTGCTTAGTCTCATCCTCCATGGGAACCTGGGATGTTGGACCATTCGATAATCACGCCGCGTGCGCAGTGCTCGCGGACATTCGTGATGGCTCCTTCGATCTCGAGAACTTCAAACGCAGCTGTGTAGACACACCCCTCGATGTTGATGATGCGGAAGTCATCATTGCGCTCGGAGCGCTCGCCACGACGCCGCCCGATAAACTTCCCGCCGGCTTGTGCCTCGATGATGTGCGCCAGCTGCGTACCCCGCAAACGAAGGCTTGGTTGCGCAAGCGAATGAATCGAGCGATGGAACCTGATTCCTCTCCGGTGTATGCCCTCTGGGAGACCACGGGTGAGCTGGAGGACTGGCTGCGCTCGACGCGTGCCGCCTTGCCCTAAAGACGCGTTAGACTGGTCGGCATGGCTTTCGCTGCTGAACATCCCATCCTGCCCGTTTCTGAACACCGCCCCGTCGGTGAAGTCGAGCGCCGTTCCGGCGAGTTCAAGGTCGAATCAGAGTACCAACCCGCTGGTGACCAGCCAGCAGCTATTGCAGAACTAGATGAGCGTCTCACGCGCGGCGAGCGGGACGTTGTCCTCATGGGTGCTACCGGCACGGGTAAGTCCGCTACTGCCGCGTGGCTGATCGAGAAGCAGCAGCGTCCCACCTTGGTCATGGCGCCGAACAAGACACTGGCAGCGCAGCTGGCTAACGAGCTGCGCCAGCTGCTGCCTCACAATGCCGTCGAGTATTTCGTGTCCTACTACGACTACTACCAACCTGAGGCCTACATCGCGCAAACCGATACCTACATTGAGAAGGATTCCTCGATCAATGAGGACGTGGAGCGCCTGCGCCACTCCGCCACCTCGGCGCTGCTCTCGCGCCGTGATGTCGTCGTGGTGTCCTCCGTCTCGTGCATTTATGGTCTCGGTACTCCGCAGTCCTACCTGGACCGTTCCGTAGTGCTTGAGGAAGGCGAGGAGATTGACCGTGATCGCTTCCTCCGCCTGCTCGTTGATATTCAATATGAGCGCAATGACGTGGGCTTTACCCGCGGTACCTTCCGTGTCAAAGGCGACACAGTGGACATCATCCCTGCCTATGAGGAGCGCGCGGTGCGCATTGAATTCTTCGGCGATGACGTGGATGAGCTCTACTACATTCACCCGCTGACGGGTGATGTCATCGAGCGAGTCGACGAGGTTCGTATCTTCCCAGCGACCCACTATGTCGCTGGACCTGAACGCATGGCCCGCGCCATCGAAGACATCAAGGAAGAGCTGGCGGAGAGACTCGCGGACTTGGAAAACCGCGGCAAGCTGCTCGAGGCACAGCGCCTACGCATGCGCACTGAGTACGACCTCGAAATGATTGAGCAAGTTGGCTTCTGCTCCGGAATTGAGAACTACTCCCGCCACGTCGATGGCCGCCCAGCCGGCTCGGCACCAGCAACGCTGTTGGATTACTTCCCCGAAGACTTCCTCACTATCATCGACGAGTCCCACGTCACCGTGCCCCAGATTGGCGGCATGTTTGAGGGCGACATGGCCCGCAAGCGCAACCTCGTGGAGTTTGGCTTCCGCTTGCCTTCGGCGGTGGATAACCGCCCGTTGACCTTCGATGAGTTTGAGGACCGCGTGGGACAAACCGTGTACATGTCGGCGACGCCTGGTGATTTTGAGATGACGGCCTCCGGCGGCGAGTTCGTGGAGCAGGTCATCCGCCCGACCGGTCTGGTGGATCCGAAGGTGACGGTGAAACCCACGAAGGGACAGATCGACGATCTTATTGACGAGGTCCGTGCCCGCACCGCCAAGCAGGAGCGCGTCCTTGTTACTACCTTGACCAAACGCATGGCGGAGGACCTGACCGACTATTTGCTGGAGCACGGCATTAAGGTGCGTTACCTCCACTCGGATATCGACACGCTGCAGCGCGTGGAGCTGTTGCGGCAGCTGCGCTTGGGAGAATTCGATGTGCTCGTCGGCATCAACCTGCTGCGTGAGGGACTTGACCTCCCTGAGGTGTCCCTCGTGGCCATCCTCGATGCCGATAAGGAAGGATTCCTGCGCTCGACAACATCCCTCATTCAGACCATCGGCCGTGCCGCTCGAAATGTCTCCGGCGAGGTCATCATGTATGCAGACAAGATTACGGACTCGATGCAAGAAGCTATCGAGGAAACCGAGCGCCGACGCGAGAAACAGATTGCCTATAACACCGAGCACGGCATTGATCCTCAGCCATTGCGCAAGAAGATCGCGGATATTCTCGACCAAGTCTATGAGGACGGTGACGGCGCCGAGGATGGTGCAGATGCGGATCCGACGGCAATCGTCGAGAAGCGCGATGTGTCCTCCATGGCGGCTGATGAGGTGCAGGCGCTTATCGACGATCTCACCGCCCAAATGCGGGACGCCGCACGCGAGCTCAAGTTCGAGTTGGCTGGCCGTCTGCGCGACGAGATCGCGGATTTGAAGAAGGAACAGCGCGGCCTCAAGGAAGCGGGAATTTAGGCGAAAATGAGCGCACTCGTCGTGGACTCACGTGCCATACTAGAAACAGATTAAACGCTACTTATAAGGAGAAATATGCTGAGCTACAACGTTATCGCCGTCGGCACCGACGGTTCGAAGACCTCCCTGCGTGCGGTACAGTCCGCCGCATCGATGGCCCGTGCCTACGACGCCACCCTGATCATCGTTTCTGCGTTCTACAACCACTCCGGTTCCATGTTGGGTGCCCCGAACTCGGAGGATGCTCGCTTGCCAGTGGTCAGCGAGGAGATGTCCGAGAGCTACCTCAATAACGCTGCTGAAATTGCGCACAATGAGGGAGCGAAGCATATCGACATCATCGCTAAGTCGGGCGACCCTGTTAACGCCCTCATCGAGGTGGGCCGCGATTACAACGTTGACCTGTTCGTCGTGGGTAATAAAGGCATCCATTCGGTGCGTGGCCGAGTCTTCGGTTCAGTGGCGACGGAATTGACCCGCAAGGCGCATGCAGACGTCGTTGTGGTCAACACCACCGAGGACTAGGTTCTAATCGACGTCGTGGCGCTCGCGTTGTTAGACTAGCGGGTGCGCGAAAACTTTATTTGATTGTCAACCGAGCCCCGTGTGCGTGAGGGCTCGCGAAGAAAGGTCATCATGAGCGATTACAACAAGATCGTGGTCGGTACCGACGGTTCCAAGTCCTCCCTGCTTGCAGTGGAGCGCGCTGCCAAGATCGCTGCAGCCTTCGATGCCACCCTCATCATCGGCTGTGCATACTACGAAAACCAGGAGCAGGCGTCCAAGACTCTGCGCCAGGATTCCGTAACCATCCTTGGTGATGAAAAGGCTCAGGCAAACCTCACCGCTGGCAAGGAGCACGCGGAGCAGTTCGGTGCGACAAAGGTCGAGACCGCTGTCCGCCCGGGCACCCCGGTTCAGGCACTGATGTCCATTGTCAACGACAACAAGGCTGACCTGCTCATCGTGGGTAACCGCGGCATCAACTCTCTGACCGGTCGCCTGCTGGGTTCCGTTCCGGCTGATGTGGCTCGCCAGTCTGACTGCGATGTGATGATCGTCCACACCGTCAGCTAAGACGCATTGTCAAGCGCGCGGTTCCCCCTCCCTTCGGCTAGGGGGAGCCGCGCACTTTGTTTTGTGGAAGGCAAACCTACAGACGGAGGGTGCGGAAGGCACGGGCGAGAACATGACCATCGGCACCTTGAATGAGCGGGATGTCAAAAGACCCCGTCTCGTTTGCCTTGACCAGCGGTGCTAGCGAGCCGTGGGAGAGCAGTTGCTCTTGCGGCGAAAGATTGCGAATCGCCACTGCTGCCACTCGGTCTGGGTGTTCGGCTACTGCATCGGCGTAGGTCAAGGGATCGTGCTGGCCGTCATCGCCAATGAGCAGCCACCGTAATTTCGGGTAGGCAATGAACAGATTGCGCAGTTGCACACGTTTGTGTTCCTGACCGTTGCGGAAGAGCCCTGTAGGGGTAGGGCCCCAGTCCGTAAGCAAGAGCGGGCCACGCGGGAAGCCATTTTCCTCCATGAAGGTCACCAAGGTGTCATACGTGTTCCACGCACCAGTAGAGAGGTAAATGAACGGCACTCCGGGGTGCTCTTCAGCGACCTTCCGATAAAAGCGGGCCATACCCGCTACGGGAGTGCGCGTATCGGTGCGCTTGACCCACGAGTTCCACGCAGCGATCATGGCACGCGGCAGCCACGTCACCATGATGGTGTCATCAATATCGCTCACCACACCAAGCTCGGTGTCTTCCCCCACGATGAGCACATCCGCGGTAACTTCATCTGCGCCTTTCGCACGGATGGTGACCTCGTGCCAACCGGGCACGAGGCCGTGATTGTGGACGAGGACGTCAATATAGCCGTTATGGTTGGTCGTACCTGTCACTGTCTTTCTACCGACGGTGACCTCCACCTCATGGCGCGGTACCTGAATGGTGAAGAACTGGCGGTAGCCGCGCTGCGCCCATGTTCCAGAGTTTTCCGATTCGGGATCGTGCATCAGCACGCGGCCCAAAACGTGCACAAAGTCGGCATTACCGTACCCAGAATAGCCAGTGACGGAAGGCCGCCATCCTTGACGTGCCGAACGCTTTAACGTGAAGGAATTGGTGGAGAATTCTATCTTGCGGGCGATATCGGAAAGTGCCATGCGCACCAGATTATCGGAAAACCTCCGAGTAGCGGCCGGAGATGGTCAACGACTGCGTCGCGCGGGTAATGGCCACATAAAGGTTGTGCATTCCTTGGGGCGAGGCTGCCACGATGTCATCGGGGTGGACTACGTTGACGTGGTCAAACTCGAGGCCTTTGATTTCCTCCACATTGTCCGCGGTAATGACCGCATGTAGGCGGCCTTCAGAATCAGTGAATGTCCCTGGTGTGTCCCGTACCGTATCCTCGCTCATGTGGCTGCTACGCCACATGACGTCGACGCCATCGCGTACGGCAATACTAGGCGTGGCCCCCGGGTTGATCTCTTCCAAAAGTTGATTGGCCAGCTCCGTGATGGGGCGTGGCGTGCGGTAATTGACCGTGAGGCCGTGCTGCCGGAAGCGATTGCCCACAAATGGTTCGAGTGTTTCTTCCCATTCATCGACGCCGGCTGGGGAGCCGGTCTGAGAGGTATCGCCGACGAGCGTCATCCACCGCGACGGGCTGCGGCGGAAAATCATGCGCCACTCCATCGGGGTTAGCTCCTGTGCTTCGTCGACAATGACGTGGCCATAGGCCCACGTGTAGTCCTCGCGTGCGCGCTGTGCTGTCGTGCGGGAATCGCGTACCTCCTGGCGGCGGGCGAGGTGCTCGGCATCGATAACGTCGTGGGCGGAGAGAATCTCCGCCTCGAACATGTCGTCATCATTATCTGTGGAATCGGAGGAGCTCAAGATATCTAGTGCATCCTCGGCCTCGGCCACCTGTTCACGCCACTGCTTATCCTCGGCGGCGCGCTCAGCCTCCGGATCCGGCATGCCGATGAGGACCGCGAGTTCGTCGAGAAGCGCAGCGTCCGACGGCGTCCACGCAGTTCCGTCCTCACGGTAGAGAGCCTCACGGGTTTCATCATCATATGCGCTAGCAGCGGAGTCGATACGTGCAGTGCTGCTGAGCAGCTCCGCAAGCACCTCCGTGGGGGACAGGTGCGGCCAGAACTCCTCGATGAGTTCTGCGACGAGTGGCTCTTCAGCCAAGTCATCGTGGAGCTGGTCCACGTCCGCGCGGGAGAGCAGATTCTCCCCACCCAGCGGATCCTCACCGATGCGCTGCGCCATGTGTTGCGCTAAAGATTCGATGAGATGCTCAGCAAACGCTGCCTGGGCATCGTTATGGGGCTTGCGGGAGCGCCGGGCACGGGTACGAGCCGCCTTGACCATGTCTGCGGTGACGATGAGCTCGAGGCCATCGATATCAACGGCGCGAGGTTCGTCCGGAAGACGCTGGTAGTCCTTGACCGCATTCGACAGAATTTCCGCCATGGCTTCAGAGCCCTTGATCTCGCGAGCCAGCAAAGACTCCGAGTGGGTAGCGTCGATGCCAGGGAAAAGGGAGGCAATGGTGGATAAGACGACACCGGTCTCACCGAGCTCCGGCAGCACTCGGGAGATGTACTCGAGGAACGTGGAGTTGGGCCCCACGATGAGCACACCTGTAGCGGCGAGCTGTTCGCGGTAGGTGTAGAGCAGGTACGCTACTCGGTGCAGCGCCACCGCCGTCTTGCCGGTGCCAGGGCCGCCTTCGACGACCATGACACCACGGGTGCTATCGCGAATGATCTCATCCTGTTCGCGTTGGATGGTCTCCACGATGGACGGCATGTGCCCGGTGCGGGCACGGTGCATGACGTGGTGCAGGGCAGATTCGCTGGCCACATCGCTGCTTTCAATGCTGGCTTCACCTTCCAAAACTTCATCACTAATGCCGGTGACGGTCCGGCCGGTCGTGCGGATATGGCGGCGCGCGTGCACGCCCTCCGGGTGCGCGGTGGTAGCGAGGTAGAAGGGGCGGGCCATTGGTGCGCGCCAGTCCAGAAGAAGCGTGCGATAGTCCTCTTCGCGGGCATCTAGGCCCATGCGGCCGATGTAGCGGCGATCCAGACCTTCTGGGGTGGGGTTATCACCTGGGGCATCGATATCGATGCGGCCGAAGACGAGGCCGAGTTGGGCGACATTGAGCCGGTCAAGCTTCGCCTGCAAACCGTGATACTCCGTTTCACGGCGCACGAGTGCATCCGCGTCCGGCGTATGCGGGTCCACGGCTGCCTGCACCTCATTGAGGCGCTCATTCGCTGACTGCACCTCGTTGTCGAGGCGTGCAAAGAGGCCATCGACGTATGACTGCTCGGCGGAAATCTCGGTGTGAGTCGCAGTTGAAGATTCAGACACAAGGCTCCTTGGACGCGTATGACGGCTTCTCGTGGAACAGAGGCGCAGAGAGGGACATGAAAAAAGACAACGGCCCAGCATACTCGCTGAGCCGTTGTCCTCTCCACCGCACTGAGAAGTGCAGTGATTGTGCTGGGGACTATCCGCAGCTTAGGCGTGGCGTTTAGAAACGGTCACCGAACTTCGCGAAGGCCTTGTCCAGCTTCTTGGTGGCTTCCTTCTGCAGCTTGTCGGCACGCTTGCGGGCCTTCTTCTGCGCACGCTTGCTGTCGACGTTGTCGACCTGCGCCAGGGCAGCATCAGCGCGATCCTGAGCCTTGCCAGCGGCCTTCACCAGACCCTTGCGAGCGGTTTCGGTGTTGTCACGAGCAGCATTGAGCCAGTCATCCTTGTTGTCATCGAAGAACTCGCGAGCGGTCTCAGCGGTTTCTTCGACGAAGGAGCGGGCGCTATCGAGGAAGTCACGGCCGGTGGACTCCCAGTCATCACGGTTGTCCTCGACGTAATCCTTAGCGGACTCGAACCAGTCATTGGCCTTAGAGGTGACTTCAGAGGAGATGTCGCTGGCGCGGTTGGACACGTCCTCCGCGAACTTCTGCTGCTCAGACTTACCCGGTAGTGCGGCCTGAATCTTCTTATTGGCGCGCTCGGAAGCCTTAGCGGTACGCCAGCGCAAGGAAGGCTTGCCCTCGGTGTCCTGGGTAACGATGGCGAGGGCACCCAGCAGAGCAGTATTGGTGAGGAAGTTAGTGCGCTGGGATTCCTTTTCCTCCTTGGAATCAGCGGACCAAAAAGCATTGCCCACGAGGTTCGGAACGTGGGTCAAAGCCAGCACAGCAGCCGACGTGCGCGGAGCTTTACCCAGAGCCAGGGTGGTACCGGCAGCAGTCTTGGCGCCGCCCAGCGCGCGGGTAACGAGCTCCGGATCATTGGGGATGTAGCCTGCGTACTCTCGGGGCAGCACCTTGCGAAGACGCTTGAGCACGGACTCGGTGTCCGCGACGTGCTCCGAGGTGTTGCGGAGGGTATCCACACCATCCCAGACAAACACGGAGGCCAGCATAGGACGGGCAAGCTTACGAATCATGACGTGCTCCATTCATTAGATATATAAAGACGTTCGCCACACTATAGTACGCGGATTAAACAACAATCGCTGCTACCACCGGCGCTCCCACCACTCTTCCAAGTGCGGGCGCTCAGCACCCAAGGTGGTGGAGTCTCCATGTCCGGGGCGAACGATTGCCTCGTCCGGGTAGACATCAAAAATCCTTTGGGTGACATCCTTGTAGAGGCGCACGAAGTCTCCCTCCGACGTCGTTTTTCCCACGCCTCCAGGGAAGAGTGAATCGCCGACGAAAAGGTTCGTCACACCATCGATCTCGACGGCAATTGCGGCGCCACCGGGAGTATGGCCCCTGAGGATAAGGACGGGGAACTCGTGCCCGGCGAAGGGGAGAGTATCTCCGTGCTCCAGTTCTACGTCGACAGGCGCTGGGAGGGCGGGGGAGTCGAGGAAGGATGCGTAGTGAGTCGCCCCGGTCTTGTCCAAGACCTCTTCGAGAGCGCGGACGTGGTCCCAATGACGGTGTGTGGTGAGCACAGCGGTGATGGTGACCCCATGGTCTTCAGCGAGGGAGAGGAGAGCGGGGGCGTCCGCTGAGGCGTCGACAAGCAACGCCTCATTACCTGCACAGAGCAGGTAACACTGGTTGTCCATCTCGGAAACGGAAATTTTATGAAGTTCAACCGCGTTGTTCATGTATCCCACCTTACGGGTAGATTCTGATCCAGAACTCCCATAGCCAATATTTACTTGCGTAGGAAGGCAACAATCAGTGGCTGATCGTTTGGTCGTACGAGGCGCACGTGAGCACAACCTCAAAGGCGTGGATATCGATATCCCGCGCGACAAGCTCGTGGTGTTTACCGGCTTGTCGGGCTCAGGCAAGTCCTCCCTAGCCTTCGACACCATTTTTGCCGAAGGCCAGCGCCGCTACGTGGAGTCCTTGAGCTCCTATGCGCGCATGTTCTTGGGCCAGATGGACAAACCGGACGTGGAGTTTATTGACGGGCTGTCCCCGGCTGTCTCCATCGATCAGAAGTCCACCAATCACAACCCGCGCTCCACCGTCGGTACGATTACGGAAATCTACGACTACCTGCGCTTGCTCTTCTCTCGTGCAGGTACCCCGCACTGCCCGGAATGTGACGCGGTTATTGAACGCCAAACTCCGCAACAAATCGTGGACGAAGTGCTGGGCCAAGAAGAAAAGCTAAAGTTCCAGGTTCTGGCACCGGTGGTGCGGCGTCGCAAGGGCGAGTTTGTGGATTTGTTCAAGGACTTGGCGGCGCAGGGCTACTCCCGCGTGCGCGTCGATGGTGAGCTGCATCAGCTCAGCGATCCGCCCCAGCTCAAGAAACAAATCAAGCACGATATCGACGTTGTGGTGGACCGTCTGCAAGTCAAGGCTTCCCAGAAGCAGCGCCTTACTGACTCGGTAGAGACGGCGCTGCGGCTTGCCGACGGCCTCGTGACCCTCGATTTCGTCGACCGTGAAGAGCTGACCCACACCTACTCGGAGAAGGCCGCCTGTCCGAACGGCCACACGCTGACAGTGGAAGAATACGAGCCGCGTGCCTTTTCCTTTAACGCACCTTTCGGTTCCTGCCCGGCCTGTGATGGCCTAGGCACGCGCCTTGAGGTGGACGTAGACCTGCTCATTCCGGACCCGGATGCCCCAGCGGTGGAGGCTATTCAGCCGTGGACCTCGAGCCCGAATTCACGCTACTTTATCAAGCTAGTGGAAGGGCTGGGTAAGGCCTTGGGCTTTGATCCCAAGACTCCAGTTTCAGAGCTCACAAAAGAGCAGCGCCACGCCCTGATCTACGGATCCGACGTCGAAGTGACGATGCGCTACAAGAACCGCTACGGCCGTCAGCGCAACTGGTCCGCACCTTTCGAAGGTGCCATTGGCTTCTTGGAACGCAAGTTGGAGCAAACGGATTCCGAATCGCAGAAAGACCGTCTGCTGCAATACACGCGCCGGGTACCGTGCCCGACCTGTGGTGGTACCCGCCTGAAGCCGGAGATTCTCGCCGTGCGCTTGGCCTCGACCGCACATGGTGAGCAGTCCATTGCTGGCTTGAGCTCGCTGTCCATCGAGGACGCCGCGGAGTTCCTCGATTCGTTGGTTCTGGGCCACCGTGAAGAAATCATTGCCGGTGCTGTGCTCAAGGAGATTCAGGCACGTCTGCGATTCCTGCTCGACGTGGGCCTGAACTACCTCACCTTGGACCGCGGCGCCTCGACGCTTTCTGGTGGTGAGGCGCAGCGTATTCGCCTCGCCACTCAGATTGGCTCGGGCCTGGCGGGAGTGCTCTATGTGCTAGATGAGCCGTCCATTGGCCTCCACCAGCGCGATAACCAGCGTCTCATCAAAACATTGAAACGCCTGCGCGATATCGGTAACACCCTCATCGTGGTTGAACACGATGAGGACACCATCCGGGAGGCTGACTGGCTGGTAGACGTCGGACCCCGTGCTGGCGAATTCGGCGGCCAAGTGGTCTACCAAGGCGAACCTGCCGGAATTGAGAAGGTGGAGGAGTCCCTCACCGGACAGTATCTCTCTGGGCACAAGGAACTCGCCGTGCCGGATTCGCGCCGAGCGATTGACCGTGACCGTATGCTCAAGGTGGTCGGCGCGCGCGAGAATAACCTGAAGGGGATTGACGTGGAGATCCCTCTGGGCGTCCTCGTGTGTGTGACGGGTGTGTCCGGTTCGGGTAAGTCCACCGTGGTTAACCAGATTCTGGCCAAGACCCTGGCGAATAAGCTCAACCGTGCCCGTCAGGTACCAGGCCGCGCCAAGCGCGTGGAAGGCACTGAGCACTTGGACAAGCTGGTGCAGGTGGATCAGAGCCCCATTGGCCGTACACCGCGCTCCAACCCGGCAACGTATACGGGTGTCTTTGACAAGATCCGTAACCTCTTCGCCGAGACCCAAGAAGCGAAGGTTCGTGGCTACAAGCCGGGACGTTTCTCCTTCAACGTTAAGGGCGGGCGCTGCGAGGCGTGCCAGGGTGACGGCACCATCAAGATTGAGATGAACTTCTTGCCGGACGTATACGTGCCGTGTGAGGTATGCCAGGGTGCGCGCTACAACCGTGAGACACTCGAGGTTCTCTATAAAGGCAAGAACATCGCCGAGGTCCTCGACATGCCCATTACGGAGGCAGCCGAGTTCTTCGAACCGATCACATCTATCCACCGCTACCTCAATACCTTGGTCGAGGTGGGATTGGGCTATGTGCGTTTGGGGCAGGCTGCTACGACCTTGTCGGGTGGCGAGGCCCAGCGCGTGAAACTGGCCTCCGAGCTGCAAAAGCGCACAAAGGGTCGCACGGTCTATATCCTCGACGAGCCGACCACCGGTCTGCACTTTGAGGATATTCGCAAGCTCATGCTCGTTATCCAGAGCCTCGTGGATAAAGGCAACTCGGTCATCATCATCGAGCACAACCTCGATGTCATCAAGGCTGCCGACTGGATTGTGGATATGGGTCCGGAGGGTGGCTCCGGCGGCGGAACCGTCGTGGCTCAGGGCACCCCGGAAGACGTGGCCCAGGTTGAAGGTTCCTATACCGGCAGCTTCCTCAAGGAGGTTTTGTGACCTTCAGTAGAAAAGAACGCGGTTGCCTTGGCGCCGTTCTGCTCGCTGTGGGCCTTGCCACTAGTGCGACTGTCAGCGGTTGCTCAAAGCCGGACGAGGGCCCTCAAAGCGCTGAAGCGACCTCCGAGCAAGACGCTAAGGGATCTGAACAAGCCTCCAACTATGATCTGAAAGTTGCTTTGCGCAACGTGATCAACGAAGTTGAGAGCGAATACAAGGAGTACGACATCAAGGCTGGTGTCGCTGTGGCCGATAGCGCTGGTGTCGTGCAGGCGGGCGTGCCGGGAGAGGAGCCGACGTGGTCCACGGTCAAGGTTCCGATCGCCATCGCGGCGCTTCGCGACGGTGCAAGTCCCGACCTAGTGGACTTGGCCATCAAGGAGTCAGACAATGATGCCGCCTACGCCTTGTGGTCCCATGTGCAATGGAACGAAGGCGATGCCAGCAGCTCACTGAAAGACCTTCTGGATGATTATGGCTCCACTGGTGAACTGGAGGAACCATTTGGGTATTCGCGCTGGTTGCTCAAGGACCAAGCGTTGTTTGGCTCACACCTGCCGTGCATACCTGAAGCGGAGTACGTCTACGATGCCATGGATGAGATCGTAGAGTGGCAGGACAACGGTTTAGATAAATTGCCCAACACTCGTGCCAAAGGTGGTTGGGGTCTGTCTGAGGAGGACAACGGCTATACACACCGCCAGGTGGGTGTGCGTGATGCCGGCAGTGACGGCTCGATTGGCCTTGCCATCGAGGTCACCATGCCCGGTGAGAGTGCCGAAAAGGCTATCCCTGCATTAAACGTGCTGGCTGCTGGCGTGGATCGTTCCGTTACAGAAGCCCTGGATGCGGGGGCGCTCACGCCTGTGAAGGAGTGTGAGCCGAAGTCTACGGCTTCCGCGAGCGCTACGACGAGTACCACAGCGACGGTGAGCAGCTCGGCGTCTACACGGGACACCGCTACTAGCTCGGCGACACGCACCTCGACACAGCGATTTGGTTCCTAGCTCAGTGGGTGTTAGTGTTGTGGGCACTACCGCCCGTAGCGCCTCCTCCAGGAGGTACTTGGGCCGCAAGCGGAGTTTCTCCCACCCGAAGCCGCGTCGCTCACGAGATTATGCTCAGTGCGAACGCAGGATAAAGGTAAAAGAGTAGGCGCCACGTCAGTGGTGCGTACTTGTTAGAGACTCCCGGTTGCCAGTGGCACCCGGGATTTATTCGTTTGTGGTCACGGTAGGCGCACTACTAGCCCCCACAATCGAGGAGAACCACAATCAGCGCTGAAGCTCGCATTAATGAGCGCATCCGAGTACCCGAGGTCCGTCTTGTTGGCCCCGGTGGTGAACAGGTGGGTATCGTCCGCACTGACGATGCTCGCAAGCTCGCATACGAAGCCGACCTTGACTTGGTCGAGGTTGCACCGAATGCGAAGCCGCCCGTAGCCAAAATTATGGATTACGGCAAGTTTAAGTACGAGCAGGCCCAGAAGGCCCGCGAGTCCCGTAAGAACCAGCAGCAAACTGTGGTGAAGGAACAGAAGTTCCGTCCGAAGATTGATGATCACGATTACGAGACCAAAAAGGGCAACGTGGTGCGCTTCCTGGAGAAGGGTTCCAAGGTCAAGGTGACCATCATGTTCCGCGGTCGTGAGCAATCGCGTCCGGAACTGGGTTTCCGCCTGTTGGAGCGTTTGGCTGACGACGTCGCTGAAGTTGGCGTCGTGGAGTCGCGCCCCAAGCAGGATGGTCGCAACATGACCATGGTCCTGGGACCTGTCCGCAAAGGCAAAAAGTAGACCACGCTCCACTTAGGATTTAAGGATTTAATTCTCATGAAGCAGAAGACTCACAAGGGCACCGCCAAGCGCATCAAGGTGACCGGCTCCGGCAAGCTGCGCCGCGAGCAGGCAAACCGCCGCCACCTCCTCGAGGGCAAGCCGTCCAAGCGTACCCGTCGTCTGAAGGGTGACGAGGACGTCGCTCGTGCAGACATCAAGCGCGTCAAGCGCCTTCTCGGCCGCGCATAAGTCAGCGCCGAACTCCCCATCCCCACACACTCACAATCAAGATAAGGAAGTATTACTGTGGCACGAGTAAAGCGCTCAGTTAACGCCAAGAAGAAGCGCCGCGCGATCCTGAAGTCCGCCAAGGGCTACCGTGGCCAGCGTTCCCGCCTCTACCGCAAGGCTAAGGAGCAGTGGCTGCACTCCATGACTTACGCTTACCGCGATCGTCGCGCCCGTAAGTCCGAGTTCCGCAAGCTGTGGATCCAGCGCATCAACGCTGCTGCTCGTATGAACGACATCACCTACAACCGTCTCATCCACGGCCTGCGCCTGGCTGAGATCGAGGTCGACCGCAAGATCCTCGCTGAGCTTGCTGTCAACGACTTCGAGGCATTCTCCGCTCTGTGTGAGGCTGCTAAGGCCGCACTGCCGGAGGACGTCAACGCTCCGAAGGCTGCTTAAGCACCTAACATAGAAGCGTTACCGAGCCCACCGCTCCCATCGTCGGGAGTTGGTGGGCTTTTGCGTTGCACGGTGAGGGGGAGCGGCGGGATGGAGGAGCAGTTTTCTATTTATTCATCTCTTATATACAGTCGTGACGCTGAGCAGTCATGAATAAAAACTATTGTGTCGTGTGTTCATTGCTCGTCTATGTTTCACAAAGAATCTTTCACTGATGACACTCTCGCGTCTTGCCACCGCCGCCGTGGCTGTTGTTAGTACTGCATCCGTCGCATCCTTGGGCGTTAGTCCTGCCTGTGCTGCGGAAAGTGCGCACAATGGCCCCAAGAATATCATCTACATGATTGGTGATGGTATGGGCTACGGCCACCTGGCACTCACCAACCTCTATGAGACTGGCCAATCCAAGTACCTCGTTGACGGCGCCTTTGGTGACGAGAATCTGAAGGAAAAGGATGGCGACACCGTCCAGTCCTACGAGGAATTTAACCGCTTGTCTATGGCAACCTTCCCGATGGGTGGCTCCTATGACCCGGAGCAGGCGTGGAAGACCCACGAGTACGTTATGGAAGGCAAGATTACGGACTCGGCCGCGGCAGGCAGCGCGATGGCTACTGGCGTGAAGACGAACAATGGAATCCTTGGTATGTCGCACTACGGCATGAAGGAAGAAAACATGTCTGAGCGCGCTAAGAAGCAGGGGAAGTCTGCTGGCGTTGTCTCCTCGGTTGCCTACTCTGAGGCGACACCCGCTGCATGGGCAGCACACAACATGGACCGCGACAAGTTGCAGGACATCACCAAGGAGATGCTGGACAGCGACCTCGACCTCGTGATGGCGGCCGGACACCCCTTCTACAACAACGATCACGAGAAGCTCGATACTCCGGACTACAGCTTCATCTACGAGGATGATTACGCCAAGCTTTCCGAAGGCAAGACGGACTGGAACTACTTCGAATCCAATGATGACTTCAAGAGCATGGCTGACGGTGACGTCGAACCAGACAAGAAGTACTGGGGCATCGCTCAGGTAGGCTCCACCCTCCAAAATTCCCGAACTGGCGAGGCAGAGGCACCCTATTCGGATGAGCTCAACGATGTCGTTGATCTGCCAACTATGACCACTGGTGCTCTTAATGCCCTTGGCCAAGACGAGGATGGCTTCTCCGTCATGATTGAGGGCGGTGCTATCGACTGGGCTGGCCACGGCAACAACCCAGTCCGCGATATTGAAGAGACGCAAGACTTCAACAAGGCTGTCGATGCGGCCATCGAATGGGTAGAGAAGAACTCCTCTTGGGAAGACACCTTGCTCATCGTGACCGCTGACCATGAGACGGGTTACCTTTCCGGCGCCAATGAGGTGCCGACGGAAAAGAACCCAGAGGCCGATAACAAGTTCAACGCTATGGCAGGTGCCAAGGATGAGGTGGCGCGTCACGGCTGGTACTCCGGTCAGCACACCAACCAGCTCGTCCCGTTCTTCTTCAAGGGCGCGGGTGCTGAGGACATCAAGGCGCATGCGGCCGGAACTGACCCGGTCCGTGGTGATTTCATTGACAACACCACGGTGGCGAACTTGGTCTTTGACCAGTGGTGGATCAGCGATGCCGACACACCGAGCGAGGATTCTACGACTGAGAATTCTCCTCAGCCGGCACCGTCTGACGACAACAAGCCCTCCGAGCCCTCCAAGGAACCAAAGCCGAGGAAGGACGCTGGGAGCAGCAAGAACTTCGGTGCTGGTGTTGCCACAGGCATGGGCATTCTTGCCGCCGTTGTAGCCGCACTCGCTGCGTTTGGGCAGCAGATGGGTCTGGTCAACGTCAATGTGAAGGCATTGACTGACCTGGCGAAGCGCATCGGACTGCGCTAAGTCGCGCATATAATTGCGGGGGACGGTGCTAGGCGCAGTCCCCCTTTCTCTTACCCGCAGCTAGTGCGCAGCCCACGTGAGTGGAGGAGAACTTTTCAATGGCAAGGTCGGTGGGTACCGTCAAAGCTATGGATCTAGATTTCTCGTCGGCATTTACTGAACGCACTCCACGCGTGGTCAACGCCGCCAAATTGCATCGCGCGGCCAATCGAAGGAAGGCCGATCGCTTCATCATTGAAGGCGAGAACGCTGTGGACGCAGCCGTGTCTACAGGAGCGGCGACAGATGTCTTCGTCACAGAGAAGGCAGCCGAGCGCTTCGCGCACATCGTGACCACGTGCAGCTACATGGACGTGTATGTGCACCCGATTACTGACAAGGCCGCGAAACATCTCTCGGATACGGCGACGAGCACTGGACTCTTTGCAGTGTGCCGCCCAGTTTTGTGGACCGCGGGCAAGATTTTGGCAGGAAAACCGAAGCTGGTATCTGTCCCGGTACTGACCTCTGAGCCCGGTAACGCGGGAACTCTGATTAGAACGTCCGATGCCATGGGTGCTGACGGAGTTATCTTCGCCGGTGACACCGTAGATCCTTTAGGTTGCAAGGTAGCGCGAGCTTCAGCAGGTTCGCTCTTTCACATTCCAGTGGCACGAGACCCCAACATCAAGGACGTGCTGGGTAAGTTGCGTTCTTCAGGAATGCAGGTGCTAGCTACGGCTGCTGATGGTGAGGTAGATCTAGCCGATGCAGACCTGTCACAGCCTACGGCGTGGCTGTTCGGCAACGAAGCGCATGGCTTGGGCGACCTTAAGGATGAGGCGGATATGCGCGTGCGCATTCCCATCCTTGGCCGAGCTGAATCCTTGAACCTCGCTACGGCAGCCAGCATCTGCCTCTACGAATCCGCTAAGCAGCAGTCCAACTAGCCCCGTCGGCGCGCGAGGGCTGGTGGGCACAGGTGTCAGGCTGCACGGTAAGATAGCTCCCGTTAGTTTTCGTGCGAGAAGAAGGTAATTTAGGCACGTGTCCGACACACCTCAGATCGAATTGACCGAAGAGGCCCTCGAGGCAGCCGCGGAGAAGGCCATTGCCGCCTTCGAAGCTGCACATGACCTTGAAGAGCTCACTGCCGCGCGCCGCGAGCATCTCGGCGACAGCGGCTATATTCCGCAAGCCCGTCAGTCCTTGGGGCAATTGCCCAAGGATCAGCGCAAGGATGCTGGCCGCGCGGTAAATATGGCCCGCGGCAAGGTAGAGAAATCCTTTGCACAGATTCGTGAAATCCTTGAGCAGGAGGCCCGCGCTGCCCAGCTTAAGGCGGAGAAGGTTGACGTCACCATCTCGACGACCCGCGCGCAGACCGGTGCGCTGCACCCCATTACTGCGTTGTCGGAGCGCATCGCCGACATCTTCGTCGGTATGGGATGGGAAATTGCTGACGGCCCCGAGGTGGAAGCCGAGTACTTTAATTTCGATGCCCTGAACTTCAAGCCGGACCACCCGGCACGTACCCTGCAGGACACCTTCCATGTGGGAAAGGAAGGTTCCAAGCAGGTGCTGCGCACGCACACCTCTCCGGTGCAGGTCCGCACCATGTTGGACCGCGATGTACCTCTCTACATCGCGTGCCCGGGCCGAGTCTTCCGCACCGACGAACTGGATGCAACCCACACTCCGGTTTTCCACCAGGTGGAGGGCCTTGCCGTGGATAAGGGCCTGACCATGGCGCACCTGCGCGGCACCCTCGAGCACCTAGCTAAGGTCCTTTTCGGACCGGACACCACCACGCGCATGCGCGTCAATTACTTCCCATTTACTGAGCCCTCCGCAGAGGTTGACGTGTGGTTCCCCAACAAGAAGGGTGGCGCCGGCTGGATCGAGTGGGGCGGCTGCGGCATGGTCAACCCCAACGTGTTGCGCGCCGTAGGCATCGATCCGGAGGAGTACACCGGCTTCGCCTTCGGCATGGGCCTTGAGCGTACCTTGCAGTTCCGCAATGGCTTGACCGATATGCGTGACATGGTCGAAGGCGATGTCCGCTTCACCCTGCCCTTCGGCGTGCAGGCATAAAAACCCAGAAAGGATAGAAAAGAAACAATGCTTATTTCCCAAGACTGGGTTACCCGCATCCTGGGCTCCGCACATTCCGGCTGGACCGTGCCCTCTGAGGATCTTGATTCCGGCTTCGTCCGCGTGGGCTTTGAAACCGAAGGCTACGAGGCGCTCCCGGAGACCACTGGCCCGCTTGTCATTGGCCAAGTTGTCGAGATCGAAGAACTTACCCAGTTCAAAAAACCTATCCGCTACTGCCAGGTCAATGTTGGCCAGGCCAACGGCACGGGTGAGCTGCAGGGCATTATCTGTGGTGCCCGCAATTTCCGCCTCAACGACTATGTCGTGGTCTCTCTCCCGGGAGCTGAACTGCCGGGCGGCTTTAAGATTGCCGCACGTGAAACCTATGACCACATTTCGAATGGCATGCTCTGCTCCGCCGCTGAGCTCGGATTCGGCCCTAAAGCTGATGGCATCATCGTCCTTGGTGATGACGTCGCAGACAAGGTAGGGGAGGACGCCCGCCCGATTATCGGTTTGGCCGACACTGCCTTCGACGTCAACATCACCCCAGACCGCGGTTATGCGCTCTCCGCCCGTGGCCTTACCCGTGAAATTGCCTCGGCCTTCGATCTCACCTTCCCGGACGTGGCTCAGGACCCGAGCGTGGCCGGTGTTGATACCTCGGCAGTTCCGGAGGTACAGGGCACGCTTATCGACGTTGACTTGCGTGACGAGACTAAGGCCCAGCGTTTTGGCCTGCGCAAGGTATCAGGCATCGATCCGACTGCACGCACCCCGTTCTGGATGGAGCGCGAGCTCATGTTGTCCGGTCAGCGCAGCGTCAACGTAGCTACCGATGTCACCAATTACGTCATGCTGCTCCTTGGCGCCCCGATGCATGCCTTCGACGCCAACGTCGTGAGCGGTGATCTTGTGGTCCGTAATGCTGCGGAAGGGGAGAAGTTCGAAACACTCGACCACGTCAAGCGTGAGCTGTCTGCTGGTGATGTGGTCATCTGCGATGACAACGGTATCCAGTCCCTGGCTGGTGTTATGGGCGGTACGACCTCCGAGATCTCTGATGAGACCACGGACGTCTACTTCGAGTCCGCTATTTGGGATCCGATTACTGTGGCCCGTACGTCGCGCCGCCACAAGCTGTCATCGGAGGCCTCCCGCCGCTTCGAGCGTGGTGTTGACCCGGCCATCGTGGAAATTGCCCTCGACGTGGCCTGTGCGCTGCTGCAGCAGATTGCCGGTGGCACTATCGAAGCTGGCCGTACGTTGGTCGGGGACGTCGCCAAGCGCGAGCCCATTAGCCTGCGCGTCACTAAACCCAGCGAGTATGCCGGTGTGGAATATTCCCGCGAGACTGTCGTGGCGCGTCTTGAGGAGGTTGGCTGCACTGTCGCCGATAACGGTGAGACCCTCGAGGTTACCCCGGCGACGTGGCGTACGGATATCTCCATGGACGTGGACCTCATTGAGGAAGTACTGCGTCTCGAAGGCTTGGAGGATATTCCAACCGTGCTGCCTACCCCGGCAGGTGGTCGCGGATTAACCCCAGCGCAGAAGCGCCGCCGCGCCATCGGACACGGTCTGGCTTATGCCGGCTATGCCGAAGTGCTGCCGTCACCGTTCATTGCCAACGACACCTTTGATACCTGGGGTCTTGACAAAGACGATGCTCGCCGCCAAACCGTTGCGGTACAAAACCCGCTGGAGGCAGACAAGGCAGTGCTGTCCACAACTCTGCTTCCCAACATGCTGGAAGCCATCGCCCGCAACGTCGCCCGTGGCCGTCACGACCTTGCTCTCTTTGGTCTCCAGCAAGTGGCCTTTAAACGTGCCGAAGCCTCCCCGATGCCGTCGGTGGAGTCGCGCCCGTCTGATGAGGTTGTCACTGAGTTGCTTGATTCCCTGCCGGAGCAACCGCTCCACGTTGCCACCGTGGCCACCGGCAACATCGAGCACGAAGGTCCGTGGGGAGCAGGACGTGCCTACAGCTATGCCGATGCCATCGAGTCCGCCCGCCAGGTGGCTCGTGCCGCTGGTATTGATGTAACCGTAAAGGCAGCGGAACAGCTGCCGTGGCACCCGGGCCGTTGTGCAGCCATCGTGGTGCGTGGAACTGACGGCGAGGAGTCCATCGTGGGTTACGCTGGTGAATTGCACCCGCAGGTCCTTGAGGCACTTGAGATTCCGGCACGTACCTGTGCCATGGAGCTTGATGTCACTGCGTTGCCTCTGGATGAGAAGTTCCCGGCACCGGTTCTGTCCTCGTTCCCAGCGCTGCACCAGGACATTGCTCTGGTTGTCGACGAAGAGACCCCTGCCGAGCAGGTTCGCCTTGTGGTCGAAGAAGGTGCGGGCGAGCTGCTGGAATCGGTGGAGCTCTTCGACGTCTTCCGTGGAGAGCAGCTCGGTGAAGGCAAGAAGTCCCTGGCGTTCCAGCTGCTCTTCCGTGCTGGTGACCGCACGCTGACGGACGATGAAGTTAACGAGCACCGTCTTGCCGCTGCGGAGCTGGCCAAGCAGCGCTTGGGTGCAGAGATGCGCGCCTAGCGCATTGTGTTAGCTGTTCAAGTGAGGCGGCTGTACGCAACGCTGAGGACACGGTAGGTCGGGGAGCGATCCCCCTCCTGTGGCGTAGGTGTGGGCTGCGCCATAACCTAAGTGGCGCAGCGTTTCCACACTGAAAGGATTATCCTCACTATGCGATTGATTTCTCGTCTTGCTGCGACTGCCGCAATCGGCAGTGCTTTGGCTGTGGCGCCTCTGGCCTCAGCCAACCCCACACATGGTTTCTCTAACGCCGATGGCACGGTAACCTGTGATGCCACAAACGTCGATGGTACCTACATCAGCTGCCTATCCTCTGGTGCACGTGCCACCCGTCCTGAGTGCAACCCGCCGAACGAGTTGGTTCCGCAGTTCAGCTACTATGCCGGCCGATCCCATGCCGGTTGCTGGAACCAAGGCATGATGGCTGAACAGTTCAAGCACCTGCAGCCAGGCCAGATTCACCAGTTCAACGAGGTGACCGTCGTAGCTGATAACCAGGGTGGTCTGCACTTTGTGGGTCCAAAGGGCTACCTGGGTTACGCCGGTAAGAAGGCGGTCTCGGGACCTGAAGGCATGGGTTCCATCTCTTCCCGCGCCCTCTAGTCGCCCCTTATTCATTCCCTATTCCTTCACGCCCTTCCTTTCCTTTAGCAACACCCGGAAAAATCCACGCTCAAAGTGGGGATTTCCGGGTCTTGCTGATCCTAAGATGGGGAAGTAGGAATCTCATTCGCTGAATAACATACAGTCCACTGCATTGTTTGCTATGGTTGGCGACATGACTATTTCAGTAGCAATCGCAGGAGCCACAGGGTACGCAGGCGGCGAAATCCTGCGTCTGTTGCTTTCCCATCCGGCCTACGTGTCTGGTGAGCTGCGTATCGGCTCACTCACCGGACATTCCAACGCCGGGCAACGAGTATCTGAACTTATGCCGCATCTGCCGCAGTTGTCGGATCGCGTCATTGAGGACACCACGCCGGAAACCCTCGCGGGTCATGACATCGTATTTCTCGGTCTGCCCCATGGTCACTCAGCGGAGATTGGACGCCAGCTAGGGGAGTCCGTCACCGTGATTGACTGTGCGGCAGATTTCCGCCTGCGCAATAAAGCAGATTGGGATGCCTACTATGGCGGGGACTATGCCGGCTCATGGCCTTATGGAATTCCGGAAGTCCCCGGAAACCGTGAGAAACTTCAGGGCAGCAACCGAGTGGCCGTGCCGGGGTGTTTCCCCACCGCGATTACCCTGGGTGCTCTGCCGGCAGTGGCGAAGGATCTCATCAAACCAGAGCTTTCCATCATTGCCATCACGGGTGTGTCCGGAGCGGGTAAGAAGGCATCTGTTGCCCAGCTGGGTGCGGAAACCATGGGCAACCTCAAAGCCTATAAACCAGGTGGTACCCACCGTCATACACCCGAGGTGGTCCAGAACCTGCAACCTTTTACCGACGAGACTGTGTCGGTGAGCTTCACTCCCGTTCTCGCCCCGTTGCCCCGCGGCATCTTGGCAACGATTACAGCGCCGCTCAAGGGGGACGTCGATAAGCGCAGCGTCCATCAGGCCTTCCGTGACTTCTATGTTGACGAGCCTTTCTGCCACGTCTTGGACGAAGGTAAGCAGCCAGAGACTCAGAATGTCGTGGGCACCAACATGGTTCATATCCAGGCGCACGTGGATGAGAATGCACAGCGCCTGATTGTTACCGCTGCGCTGGACAATCTGTGCAAAGGCACCGCGGGTGCAGCCGTCCAGTGCATGAACCTGACCCTGGGCTGGGACGAAACCCTTGGTCTCCCGCAAGCTGCCGTGGCACCTTAAGCCTTACCGCAAAGACTCGACTACTACCTCTCACGTAACCAAGGAGACACACTGATGATTACCGCCCCCGCTGGTTTCATTGCTGGAGCAACAACTGCTGGAATTAAGCCCTCCGGCAAGCCTGATATGGCGCTCGTTATTAACCAGGGTCCCCATTTCGATGCTGCGGCCGTGTTTACCCGAAACCGCGTGGTTGCTTCCCCCGTGAAGCTTTCCCGCGAGGCGGTGGCGAATGGACAACTACAAGCGGTTATTTATAATTCGGGCAATGCCAACGCCTGTAATGGCGTTCAGGGCGACAAGGATGCTGCGGCCATGGTGGCGGCGGTATCCCAACGAACTGCCATCCCGGCGGCTGACATCGCTGCATGTTCGACGGGTCTGATTGGTGAACTGCTGCCGATGGAGAAGGTGCTGGCCGGTATTGATGTCGTGGCAGGAAACCTCGGTGCGGATAAGGCGAATGGGCACGCGGCCGCGGAGGCCATCATGACGACCGATACGGTGGTCAAGGAAGCGACCTTTTCCGGCAACGGCTGGTGCATAGGTGCGATGGGCAAAGGCGTGGGCATGATGGCGCCGTCTCTTGCCACAATGCTGGTGTGCCTGACTACCGACGCCCGCGCTAACGCTGAAGCCCTGCAGTCAGCGCTGCGTAAGGCGTGTGACCTGACCTTTAATACGCTGGATGTGGATGGTTCGACCTCGACCAATGACACGGTCATCATTATGGCTTCGGGTGCATCGGGAGTGGAACCCAGCCAGGAGGAATTGGATGCTGCGGTTTTGGCTGTGTGTTCCGATATTGCGGATCAACTGCAAGCCGATGCCGAAGGCGTAACCAAGCGCGTCAAGATCACGGTGGAAGGCACAACTAACGACGAACAAGCACTCAACGCGGCGCGCACCTTGGGACGCGACAACCTCTTCAAGTGCGCCATGTTCGGCTCTGATCCGAACTGGGGCCGCGTACTTGCGGCAGTCGGCATGGCGGACGCAGACATGGACCCAGACAATATTTCGGTGTTCTTCAACGAGCAAGCGGTGTGTATTGGGTCCACCGGTGCGCCCGGTGCCCGCGATGTGGACCTTTCCGGCGCAGACATTGATGTCCGCGTAGATCTCGGCAGTGGCGGACCAGGTTCGGCTTTCGTGCGGACGACTGACCTTTCCCATGATTACGTGGAGATCAACTCCGCGTACAGCTCGTAAAGGCCTGACGAGGAGGACTGATGATTCAAGGATTAACCAATGCGGACCGCGCCACCGTTCTCGCGGAAGCGCTGCCGTGGCTGCAGCATTACCGCGACAAAATCGTCGTGGTGAAGTACGGCGGTAACGCCATGGTGGATGAATTGCTGAAAGCAGCCTTTGCCGCTGACATGGTATTCCTACGTACCGTCGGTGCGAAGCCTGTTGTGGTGCACGGCGGTGGTCCGCAGATCAATGAGATGCTGGGCAAGCTGGGCATTGAAGGCGAATTCAAAGGTGGGTTCCGAGTCACTACGCCAGAAATCATGGACGTGGTGCGCATGGTGCTCTTCGGTCAAGTGGGACGGGGCCTGGTCAACCTCATCAACTCCCATGGTCCCTATGCCGTGGGCACGTCCGGTGAGGATGCAGGATTGTTTAGTGCCCGCAAGCGCCTCGTGGACGTCGATGGCGTGCCGACCGACATCGGAATGGTGGGTGAGATCGTCGACGTTAACCCTGACGCCGTCAAGGACATTATCGAAGCTGGGCGGATACCGGTGGTCTCCACCATTGCGCCCGGTCAGGATGGCGAGGTCTACAACATCAATGCAGACATTGCGGCGGGTGCCTTAGCCACAGCATTGGGCGCAGAGCGCCTCGTCATCCTCACCAACGTGGAAGGGTTATATACCGACTGGCCCAACCGCGATTCACTGGTGTCCAAGATTGAAGTTGAGAAACTCAAAGCGCTGCTGCCGGGGCTGGATTCAGGAATGATTCCGAAGATGGAGTCCTGCCTGATGGCGGTGGAGGGCGGTGTTAATGCCTCCCATGTCATCGACGGCCGCATTGCCCACGCCGTGCTTCTGGAGCTGCTCACCATGGGCGGTATCGGAACGATGGTGTTGCCGAATGAGTACAAACGCGAGGATTACCCCGAGGGAACAGTCTTTAGGAAGGACGATACACAGTGACTGAGCACAAGAAACTCACTGAACGGTGGGGCGAGGTTCTGAGCAACACCTATGGCACTCCGCCGGTAGCCTTGGTATCCGGTCGCGGATCCACAGTCACGGACGAGGACGGCAAGGACTATATCGATCTGCTGGCGGGCATCGCGGTGAGCTCCTTGGGCTATGCCCACCCCGCCATTGTGGAAGCAGTAAGCACACAAGTAGCCACCCTAGGGCATGTATCCAATCTCTTTGCCAGCCCTCCCGTGGTAGAAACTGCCACCAAACTCCTTGAAAAGGTGGGGGACAACGATGCCCGCGTGTTTTTCTCCAATTCAGGCGCTGAGGCCAACGAAGCGGCCTTCAAGCTCGCACGCCTCACTGGCCGCCGCCGCATTCTCGCGGCACACCACGGTTTTCATGGCCGCACAATGGGATCGCTGGCTATGACAGGGCAGCCGGGCAAGCGCAAGGCCTTTGAACCTTTTCCGGGCGGGGTGGAGTTCTACACCTATGGTGATATTGACTACCTCACTACGTTGGTAGAGCAAGACCCAGAGAACACTGCCGCTATCATTCTGGAGCCTGTACAGGGAGAGACCGGTGTGATTCCAGCACCTGAAGGCTTTCTGACTGCGGTGCGAGAGCTGTGTGACCAGCACGGCATCCTCATGATCGTCGATGAGGTGCAGACTGGTGTGGGGCGTACCGGAGACTTCTTTGCTTTCCAGCACGAGGATGTCCTCCCCGACGTCATCACTATGGCCAAAGGTCTGGGCGCGGGTATGCCGATTGGCGCCACGATTTCACGTGGTCAAGCGCAGGGACTGTTGAGCCCTGGAAGTCACGGAACCACCTTTGGAGGAAACCCGGTGTCCTGTGCGGCGGCATCGGTGGTACTGGACTGCGTGGATGAATCCTTCCTCGCTGAGGTCACGCGAAAGGGCCAGTGGTTGGCCCGCGAGGTAGGAAACTCCCCAGTGGTCTCCTCTGTGCGCGGTCGAGGGCTTATGCTAGGTGTTGTATTAAATAAACCGGTAGCGAAGGAGGCTGTGGCCGTGGGATTACAGCACGGACTCGTCCTCAACGCGCCAAGCAGCGAGGTCGTGCGTTTGACCCCGCCCCTAGTGATTACCGATGATGAACTCGCGCAGGCAGTTGAACGCCTGCATAAGGTATTGGAGGAAGTTGGATGAGTCCACGCCATTTCTTGGCTGATGACGACCTCACACCGCAGGAGCAGGCCGAGGTTCTTGACCTGGCCCTAAAACTGAAGCAGGACCCCTTCTCATCGCGCCCGCTTGAAGGGCCAAAGTCGGTCGCGGTGCTGTTTGACAAGACGTCGACGCGCACACGCTTTTCCTTCGAAGCTGGAATTGCCGCATTAGGCGGCCACGCCATCGTCACCGAAACCAAGTCCACCCAGATGGGCAAAGGCGAGACCTACCAGGACACTGGTGCGGTGCTATCCCGTTTCGTGGAAGCCATTGTGTGGCGCACCTACGAGCATCAGAATCTGCTTAACATGGCGGAAACCGCCACTGTTCCCATCGTGAATGCTCTCTCCGATGACCTGCATCCGTGCCAGATTCTGGCGGACTTGGTGACGTGCCGCGAAAACTTCGGAAACCTAGCCGGCCGCAAGGCCGTGTACTTGGGCGATGGCAACAACAACATGGCGAATTCCTACATGCTCGGCTTTGCCACGGCTGGCATGGAGATGGCCATCGTTGCTCCTCAAGGTTTCCAGCCGCAGCAGAAGTTTGTGGACCGTGCGCGCCAACGCGGTGACGTGACGGTGACCGATTCCCTGGAGGCGCTGGAGGGCGCCGACGTGGTCATTACGGATACGTGGGTATCAATGGGCCAGGAGTATGACGGCAAGGATCGCCGGACCCCGTTCCTGCCATATCAGGTCAACGCTGAGGCTATGGCCCGCGCCAAGGATGACGCCATCTTTTTGCATTGCCTGCCGGCGTACCGTGGAAACGAAGTGACTGCTGAGGTTATTGACGGCCCTCAGTCCCGTGTTTTCGACGAGGCGGAAAATCGCCTTCATGCCCAGAAGGCGCTGTTGGTATGGCTTCTGGCACATCAGGAGGAGAACTAAAACCTATGACCACCACGCCCACGACTCGCAATGCGCGCCAAGCCAAGATTCTGGAAATCCTGGACCGTACTCGGGTGACCAGTCAGGTGCAGCTCTCAGAGCTGCTTCTCGACGAAGGGATTGACATCACCCAAGCCACCCTGTCCCGCGACCTCGATGAATTGGGCGCCAAGAAGGTCAAACGGGATGGTGGCCGCTCCTTTTATGTCGTGGGCGGAGAGCTGGAGCAATTCGAAGACCAGCTCAATGGCCCGCGAGAAAAGTTGCGTCGCATGCTCGACGAACTGGTGGTCTCCCATGACTACTCCGGGAATATTGCGATGCTGCGCACGCCAGCTGGTGCGGCGCAGTACCTTGCTTCGTTCATTGATCGCGTGGGTTTGCCCGATGTTGTGGGCTGTATTGCTGGCGATGACACCATCTTTATCCTCGCACGTGAGGACGTAGGCGGTCGCGAGCTGGCGGAGAAACTCACCAACCGCAGCATTTAACATTTATACGAACGTCTGTATAATATAAATTCGATCGACGTGATCGCACCCTGTATGACTCTAAGGAGTAACTCACTATGACTGCACGTGTTGTGCTTGCCTACTCTGGCGGACTGGATACTTCCGTTGCCATCCCTTACCTGGCCAAGATGACCGGTGGTGAGGTTATCGCCGTGTCCCTCGACTTGGGCCAGGGCGGCGAGGATATGGAGTCCGTGCGCCAGCGTGCTCTCGACTGTGGTGCTGTCGAATCCATCGTCGTTGACGCCAAGGACGAGTTCGCCGAAGAGTACTGCCTGCCTACTATCAAGGCCAACGGTATGTACATGAAGCAGTACCCGCTGGTGTCTGCCATCTCTCGCCCCCTCATTGTCAAGCACCTCGTGGAGGCTGCACAGGAGCACGGCGGTACCCACGTATCACACGGCTGCACCGGTAAGGGCAACGATCAGGTCCGCTTTGAGGTGTCTTTCCGTGCACTCGACCCGGCTCTGGAGATCATCGCGCCGGCTCGTGATTACGCCTGGACCCGTGACAAGGCTATCGCCTTCGCCGAGGAAATTAACCTGCCGATCGAGCAGTCCGCTGCCTCACCATTCTCCATTGACCAGAACGTGTGGGGCCGCGCGGTCGAGACCGGATTCCTCGAGGATCTGTGGAACCCGCCGACAAAGGATCTCTACGCCTACACCGAGCAGCCGGACTTGGGCAACGCTCCGGACGAGGTCACCATTACCTTCGACAAGGGTGTCCCGACTGCCATCGACGGCAAGCCGGTCACCGTGCTCGAAGCCATTGAGGAGCTCAACCGCCGTGCCGGCGCCCAGGGCATTGGCCGCCTCGACATGGTGGAAGACCGCCTCGTGGGGATTAAGTCCCGCGAAGTCTACGAGGCCCCAGGCGCCATGGTGCTCATCAAGGCCCACGAGGCTCTCGAAGACGTCACTGTCGAGCGCGAGCTGGCTCGCTACAAGCGCCTGACGGACGCCCGCTGGTCTGAGGAGGTCTACGACGGCCTCTGGTTCTCCCCGCTAAAGCGCTCCCTCGATGCCTTTACCGAGTCCACCCAGGAGAACGTGACCGGCGATATCCGCATGGTTCTCCATGCCGGCACCGCCACGGTAAACGGACGCCGCTCCGGCCAGTCCCTGTACTCTTTCGATCTGGCCACCTACGACACCGGCGATACCTTCGACCAGACCGCAGCCAAGGGCTTTGTTCAACTGCACGGTCTGTCTACTCAGATCTCCAACCAGCGTGACCGCGACGGCGGATTCCCCACCGGTAAGTAAGGAAACAATGCACAAGACCAATGAGGGCGCCCTGTGGGGCGGCCGCTTCTCGGGCGGCCCCTCTGAGGCGATGTTCGCCCTGTCCGTATCTACCCACTTCGACTGGGTTCTTGCCCCGTACGACGTGTTGGCTTCCAAGGCTCATGCCAAGGTACTGCATAAAGCCGGGCTGCTCTCCGACGCCGACCTGGACACCATGCTCGCCGGCCTCACCGAGCTAGGGGAGAAGGTGGCCTCTGGCGAATTCAGTCCGCTGCCTACCGACGAGGATGTCCACGGCGCTATGGAACGCGGGCTTATCGACATCGTCGGACCTGAGGTCGGTGGCCGTCTGCGTGCCGGCCGCTCCCGCAACGACCAGGTGGCAACCCTGTTCCGTATGTGGGTCCGTGACGCTGTGCGCGACATCGCCCTTCAGGTCGCCGACTTGGTCGATGCACTCGTGGGGCAGGCGGAGGCTCATCCGGATGCGATTATGCCGGGCAAGACGCACTCCCAGGCGGCTCAGCCGATTCTTCTTGCGCACTCGCTGCTAGCCCATGCCCAGCCTTTGCTGCGCGATATTGAGCGCCTTCAAGATTTGGACAAGCGCTTGGCGGTCTCGCCATATGGCTCCGGCGCGCTCGCGGGTTCTTCGCTGCACTTGGACCCTGAGGCTATTGCTGAAGAGCTTGGCTTCGACTCTTCCGCCGAGAACTCTCTCGACGGTACTGCCTCCCGCGACTTCGCGTCGGAGACGGCTTTCGTTCTTACCCAGATTGCCGTAGACATGTCTCGCCTTTCGGAGGAGATCATCTACTGGTGTACTCCGGAGTACGGCTACGTCACGTTGGATGATGCTTGGTCTACGGGTTCGTCGATTATGCCGCAAAAGAAGAACCCGGATGTTCCGGAGCTGACCCGTGGCAAGACGGGCCGACTCATTGGCAACCTCACTGGTTTGTTGTCCACGCTCAAAGCGCAGCCGCTGGCCTACAACCGTGACCTGCAAGAAGATAAGGAACCCATCGTGGATTCCGTGGCGCAGCTTAACCTGCTCCTTCCGGCCATGACTGGCCTCGTGGCCACGCTGACGTTTCACGAGGATCGTATGCGTGAGCTGGCCCCGCGTGGTTTTACCTTGGCTACTGACTTGGCTGAGTGGATGGTGCGCCAGGGTGTGCCTTTCCGTGAAGCCCACGAAGCTTCCGGCGCCTGCGTCCAGCTGGCGGAAGCCCGCGGCGTGGACTTGGTGGATCTCACGGATGAGGAGCTGCAGGGCGTCGACAAGCGCCTGCTCCCCGAAGTGCGTGAGGTGCTCACCATTGATGGGGCAGTGGCATCGCGCGCTACCAAGGGCGGCACCGCCGGTGTACGTGTAGCCGAACAGCGCGAGCGCGTGAAAGAGCTCTCCGCTGAAGCACGTGAGTGGGCAACAACTCCGCTGCGCTAGGCACAACAGTTTCTGCAACCGCATGGTCTTTTCGGCCATGCGGTTCTTTTGTTGGGGGACTTTTGTGGGGGTGAGTGCGTGTGAAGTTCAGCGACGGTGCCTATCACTCTTTATGATTTAGGTCATGAGCAGCCCATCGTCGAAAGGACGCAGCAAGTCTTTTGTGGCCGCCGTGGTTTTCCTTGTGATCGCTGTGGTGTCCATCGTCATCGGGCGCGGGGGAATCTCCATGCCGAGTTTTGGTAGCTCCGGGGACATGAAGCACATTACGGGTGCTATTAGCCCCGAGCAGGAGATCTTTTTCAAGGATCCGGACACGATTCAGGCTCTGAAGAAGCACGATATTGAGCTTGAATTCGATGTGTATCCGGCACAGGAGATGATGGAGCTCATGGATGGCTCAGGCAAAGAATATGACTTTTATATGCCAGAGCTCGACGGCGCAGCCCACACTCTTGAAACCTGGGGCGTAGATTCGGCAAGCACGGAGCGACATGGCCGAACCCACGAGGTTTTTTCCACTCCGCTAATCGCACTCGTGCATAGCGACCTCCTCGAGGATATGAAATCGCACGACCTGGTGAAAGAGACCGGTGGCCAGAAGTCATTGAACCTGTACACGCTCGTGGAGATGTCCCAGAACGGAACCCGGTGGCGGGATATTAGCCCCTCCTTTGGCTCGCCCCGTGTTGTGGACGTGGCGGTTCCAGGGGTAACCGAGTCGAATGCTGCGCTGCGCTATGCCAGTGTCGTGCGTGAAGCGGGTTTGGCAGTGGCCGCACAGGAACAGGGAAGTGGAGACCTTACACAGTTAGACGAGCAGGCGCAGGAGAGTATGCACCGTCTTATCGCGGACCAAGGCTACGGTGAGACCACGTCCCAGGGAATGCTTGATGCTTTCTTGCGTGTAGGCAAAGGCGAGATGCCGATGGTGCTGACTACCGAGGAGCAGTATCTGCGCCTTGTGAGTGGTGGCAAAGTGATGTCGCAGTACACGCCGTTGGTGCTGGGGCCGCCGGCGTCGCTTAACAGCACGGTGGTACCCCGCACGGACAAAGGGGAACTGCTAGCCGAGGCACTGGAGGATGATTCTGCCCAGGAAGCAGCAGCCCAGCTTGGTCTACGGACGAAGACTGCTAGCTTCTTTGCACGATTTGCCGAGAAACAGGATTATGACATTCCCGTGATGGTCAATGAAGACAGCCCACAAATGTGGGACTATTACGACGAAATCCTGCAGGAATTCGGCTAGGAACCGGCAGTGAAATCATCAGGAAGGTTGATGCACATGTTTCGCTCACTAAAAGTTCTGGTTGCTGTAATGAGCGCGATGGCTTTGACGGCATGCGGTTTGGGCGACCTGCTCGACGAACCACTAACCCCAGGCTCCGGTTCCAATTTCAGTGGAGGCCTCAATATCGTGGCGGCTACGGAGCTAACGCCATTGGAGCCTGTGTTTGACGACGCCTCCCGAGACCTCGGCTTCGATATCTCCATGACGACCGAAGACGGCACGCTCGCCAATTCCCGCAAGCTGAAGCAGGGCGGGTTCGATGGTTCCTACGATGCCACCTGGTTTGCCACCAACCGCTATGCGCGCATTGTTGGCGCCGACAGTAAGCTTGGCAAGGAATTCAGTGTCGCGCGTTCCCCGGTTGTTCTTGGTGTGCAGTCCTCTGTGGCCAATGAGAAAGGCTGGACCACCACGCAGCCAACATGGCAGGAAATTGCGGATTCTGGCATTACCTTCGGTATGACTGATCCGACGACGTCGAATTCGGGTTTTTCGGCGCTGTCTGCGGCGACAACCGCGTTTGCTGATACCGGCCGTGCTCTTTCAGAAAAGGACATCCGCCAAGCCACGGGTAAGGTGCAAAAGCTTTTTGCTAACCAGACCTTGACGTCGGGCTCCTCCGGTTGGCTGGCGGATCGATTCCGGGAGCACCCAGAGCAGGTAGACGCCATTTTCAACTATGAGTCTGTGCTCTATCAGCTGAAAGATGAAGGCGCAGACCTCGAAGTGGTTATTCCCTCCGATGGCGTTATTTCTGCGGACTACCCGTTGTCTGCTCTGACTAGTTCGCAGGATAGCGATGCCGAAGGCAAGGTGCAGGCCCTAGCTGAATGGTTTGGTGAGCACCCAGAAAAGCTCAAGGATTACCACTTGCGAGTCGATGACTCTGACCTACCTGGAACGGTCTTTGAGCTGCCGTACCCGGCAAATGAGACGACCGTGGATGCCCTTGGAGACGCGTTTGCGCACGAGCTACGCAACCCCGGTAATACTGCCTTGGTCCTGGATACATCGGGTTCGATGGAAGGTAAGCGCATTGACCTTCTCAAGAGCAGCCTGCGCCCGCTTATCGACGGCTCCGCTGACGGAACCCCAGATGGTGAAGGTCAAGTAGCTTTCCGAAACCGCGAACAGATCAAGCTCATCCCGTACTCGTCCGAACCGCAACAGCCCACGCGCGCACGAGTGGACAAGGATAATCCGGCGACCACAAAGGAACTTGCTGACCGCGTTGACCGCCTTGTTGCCGATGGTGATACTGCCACTTTTGAGGCTGTCCTCAATGCCTTGGATGAGGTGGATACCACCAATGGTGATATTGGAACGGTGGTCCTCATGACGGACGGCGAGGTAACGCGCGGGCGTACATTCGCCCAGTTCAAGAACGACTATGATAAGCTTCCTCCGGAGAAGAAGGAGATCCCTGTCTTCGTCATCTTGTATGGTGAAGCCAATATCCAGGAGATGCAAGAACTGGCAGAACTCACCGGCGGTAAGACCTTTGATGCGCTCAACGGCGACCTAGCTGCTGCCTTCGAAGAGATTCGCGCCTACCAGTAGACCCACTCCGCCTATTCCCAGGAGGATCTCAATCCCATGAATGCCCTGAACTCACGCAAAGCCATCGTTGGTGTTGTGGTGACCGCACTCGTTGTGGTCTTGCATGTTCTTACCGGTGGTGGCCTGGGCTTCCTGTGGCCCGTTGTGGCCGTCTGCGCTGGAGCAGCAGCAGGACTGGTAACACCCCCGAAACAGCCGAAGGCTATCGAAGCTCCGAAATCGGGCCCGGGGGAACTCACCAGTACTTTGGAGGAAGTTCGGTATGCCTTGGGGCGTCGCCAAGTACCTGGCCCCGTACAACGCGCTTGGGACTCGTTTGATGAATCGGCGCTGTGGGTTCTGAATAATTGGCGCCGCCTTAATGATGCGCCGCACCAGCAAGCGCTGGTGCGTGACATGATCGAAGAACACTCCACGGAACTAGTCAAGTCCTACCTTGAGGTCACGGATTTGAAGAACCCTGCAGCGGTGAAAGAGATGAGCGAATCGCTCGACATCCTTGGTCGAGAGATGCAGGAAATTCGCGACGCCATCTCTCAAAACTCGGTGCGTAACCTACGCAACCATTCCATGGCGCTCAAACTCGAATATGGCGGGACCCTTCCCTCCATCGAATCTAAGGAGGTGTAGGGTTAGCGGTTATGAGTCTCGATCCGAAGCTGCTTGACATATTGGTGTGTCCACAGGATAAAGGTCCGCTGAACTATCTGGCCGAGGAACAGGTCTTGGTGAACGAACGCCTTGGCGTGGCCTATCCCATTGAGAACGACATTCCCGTCATGCTGGTAGACCACGCAGTTCCGTGGCCGGCTGAAAAGTAGCTCTTAGAGCACGGAATTTACATCTAAAGGAGACTTCATGAACATTATTGATGAGCTGCAGTGGCGCGGACTCATTAACCAATCCACCGACCTCGACGCACTCCGCGAGGCCTGTGAAGAGCCGATTACCCTGTACTGTGGCTTTGACCCCACCGGCGATTCTCTGCATGCCGGGCACTTGGTACCGATGATCATGCTGCGCCGCTTCCAGGAAGCTGGCCACCATCCCATCGCTTTGGCCGGCGGTGCAACGGGGCAGATTGGTGACCCGCGTGATGTGGGGGAGCGTTCCATGCTCTCGCAGGAGACCATTAACGAGAACATGGTCGCTATCAAGAAGCAGCTGCGCCAGTTCATTAACTTCGAGGGCGAGAACGCTGCGACCATGGTCAACAATGCTGACTGGACTTCGCAGATGTCCGTCATTGACTTTCTGCGCGACGTAGGCAAGAACTTCTCGCTCAACACCATGCTGGACCGCGATACCGTAAAGCGCCGCTTGGAGTCTGACGGTATTTCCTACACCGAATTCTCCTACATGCTCCTGCAGTCCAACGACTACGTTCACCTGCACAATGAGCTTGATTGTGTTCTGCAGATTGGCGGTGGTGATCAGTGGGGCAACATCGTCTCCGGTGTTGACCTCAACCGTCGCGTTAATGGTGCCAAGGTCCACGGTCTCACTGTTCCACTCGTGACAGATGCGCAGGGGCAGAAGTTCGGCAAGTCCACAGGTGGCGGCAAGCTATGGCTCGACCCAGAGAAGACCTCTCCGTACTCCTGGTACCAGTACTTCCTCAACGCTGGCGACTCCGTTGTCATTGACTACCTGCGGTGGTTTACCTTCCTGAGCCAGGAAGAGATCGCTGAGTACGAGCAGAAGGTAGCCGATGAACCTTTCCGCCGTGAAGCTCAGCGCCGTCTAGCCCAAGAGATGACCACCCTTGTTCACGGCGAGGAGGCTACGAAGTCGGTCGAGCTCGCTGCACAAGCACTCTTCGGCAAGGCGGAGCTTGCTGACCTCGATGAACAGACTTTGGCCGGTGCGTTGTCGGAAACCACCGTGGCCGAGATTGCTTCTGGGGAACCGCGTACCATCATTGACCTGTTGGTCGCTGCTGGTCTGGCTGACTCCAAGGGAGCTGCCCGCCGAACCGTGAAAGAGGGCGGCGCCTACGTCAACAACCAGCGCATTGAGGCTGATGACTGGGAGCCGGGCAAAGATGATCTTCTTCACGGCGCTTGGCTGGTCCTTCGCCGCGGCAAGAAGAACTTTGCCGGCGCCAAGCTGGGTTAACTAGTACGCGCATAGTCGGCCGACCATAGGAAGGTCTGCTTACCGAATTTCGAATCCCCGCTGCTTAGCGCAGCGGGTTTCATAGTTTTCAGCACGATATCCCATCGTTTGTGGTCTAGAGTGGGCTGGCGCCGGCGCTAATGGACTCCACAGTGAAAGCTCAAAATCCATGTTGAGCAGGAGATTTGTTGAAAGATGAAGTCGTGCGTATATTTATCCCAGTCGCCGCGACAAGCGGATGACACGGAGATTAACTCCTAGTTGACAAAGGATAAACTTGTTGGCTAGAGTATGAACTCCAGCCGCTCAGAGCAGTGAATATAATCTTTCACCTGCGAAGAACGTGCGGATGATGTGTGAGAACTCAATAGTGTGCCAATGTACTTTTTTGTGTTGGTTGATTGTAATCATTGTTGGCCGTGATG
>NZ_JASPGN010000058.1:0-203 GCF_030232655.1 Corynebacterium sp. MSK218 | reverse complement strand
AAGGCTGTCGCTTTTGACAAAAACTCGTTATCCATCTTGGCCTCTGCCAACTCACGGCGCAGGCGAGCATTCTCAGCACGAAGATCAGCCTCGCTCATCCCATCTGAGGCTCCTCGGCGTTCACGCTCGAGTTTGACCCATTTTCCTAAAAGCCCGGCGGAAACACCGATCTCCTTAGCCACATGGGCAATCGGGCGCTCTGA
>NZ_JASPGN010000057.1:0-206 GCF_030232655.1 Corynebacterium sp. MSK218 | reverse complement strand
CACATCACCACCACCCGCACACGCATAAGAGAAGAAGCCCAAAGACTCAAACAAGCCCTCGACGACTACCACCACCAACAACAACAACAGACCCAAGCAAAAGAAACCGAAGCAACAGAAGCCGCAGCCCAAACCGGCGAAAACACCGACACCACCGACAACATCCCCTTCTAACCCCCAGCCGTCGAATCAAACGACGAAGACAA
>NZ_JASPGN010000056.1:0-208 GCF_030232655.1 Corynebacterium sp. MSK218 | reverse complement strand
TACAAATGGCTCAACACCCGCGAAAAACGCAGGTTAAAGACGTGTTCCGATGCCCTTCTTGGTGCGAGAATCAAGACTATCTTCGATGATGAGCACGGGCTTTATGGTGCTAAACGCATCGCTGCAAGCCTTGAAGCGTCCTGGGTTTAGTTCCGCTTCTTTTACGGCCCTGTGTTGATGGGCTGGGTGAGATAGTACTCGGTTTCGA
>NZ_JASPGN010000055.1:0-212 GCF_030232655.1 Corynebacterium sp. MSK218 | reverse complement strand
CTTCACGCGGCTTCAGCAGAGCTTGGAGTCAATCGCTCCTCACTTTATTCCTGGATCAAGCAGTACGGCACCGGCAAGCGTGCCCGCACGAAGACCGTGCGTGACAACGCCCAGGCGACCACTGATTCTGAGCGAATCCGCCAGCTAGAAAAAGAAGTCTCTAAGCTGCGCGAAGAACGCGATATCCTGCGCAAGGCCGCGAAGTATTTTGC
>NZ_JASPGN010000054.1:0-212 GCF_030232655.1 Corynebacterium sp. MSK218 | reverse complement strand
GCAAAATACTTCGCGGCCTTGCGCAGGATATCGCGTTCTTCGCGCAGCTTAGAGACTTCTTTTTCTAGCTGGCGGATCCGTTCAGAATCAGTGGTCGCCTGGGCGTTGTCACGCACGGTCTTCGTGCGGGCGCGTTTGCCGGTGCCGTACTGCTTGATCCAGGAATAAAGTGAGGAGCGATTGACTCCAAGCTCTGCTGAAGCCGCGTGAAG
>NZ_JASPGN010000053.1:0-213 GCF_030232655.1 Corynebacterium sp. MSK218 | reverse complement strand
CCTCCGACTAATCACAAGAAGGTCGCGCGCATCATGAAATCCATGGGACTGAAAGGCTTTACTAAACGGCGTCGATGTATCACCACCAGGCGCAAGCCTGGCCACCGAGTCATGCCAGACTTAGTAGGCCGCAATTTCACCGCTGACAGGCCAAACCACGTCTACGTAGGCGACATCACCTACCTGCCGTGTAAGGGCGGCAAGAACATGTAC
>NZ_JASPGN010000052.1:0-214 GCF_030232655.1 Corynebacterium sp. MSK218 | reverse complement strand
GGTTGTACTTGTGCGCGGTCCGCGACGGCCATTCCCGCAGGGTATTGGGCTGGGCAATGGATAGCGTTCAAGATACACACCTGGTCGAACGGGCCCTGCGGATGGCGCATACGCTGCGCGGTGACGTTCCTGAAGGACTGGTGTTTCACGCTGACCGTGGAACGCAATTTACCAGTGAGAAGCTCTGGGAGGTGTGCCGCAGCCTGGGCATTGC
>NZ_JASPGN010000051.1:0-218 GCF_030232655.1 Corynebacterium sp. MSK218 | reverse complement strand
GATGTTGACCGAAAGATTCATCAGATTTGGAAAGACTCTGATGAGGTTTATGGTGCTCCGCGGATCACCGCAGAACTAACCGAGCGCTACCAGATCACCTTGAATCGCAAGACCGTGGCGAAGCGGATGCGCATAATGGGCATTGAAGGGATTTCACCGCGTGCCTTTGTCCCGGTGACAACGATTCAATCCAAGCGTAAGTCAACTCTTCCTGACCT
>NZ_JASPGN010000050.1:0-229 GCF_030232655.1 Corynebacterium sp. MSK218 | reverse complement strand
TTGACAGTGCGAATGTATGGACTCACAAAATCAGACTACCGGCTACCCCCGCCGATACCCGCTTAGTGCCGAAAAAACAACCACCACAACACCAAACCCCCAGGCCACAATGTCAAGAGTGACCTTCATCACCTAACCGTGAGCCAAGTCAGGCACTCAAAGCAGTGAGTTCGCGCCGTAGCGCTTAGATGGCGAGGGGTGCAAGGCTCCGTTGGTGTTGAACCTAGAT